>NZ_SMKJ01000426.1:0-4080 GCF_004348615.1 Micromonospora sp. KC207 | reverse complement strand
ACCCAGCTCCGCTCCCCCGCACCGCCCACCCCTCGGCCACCGGCCGGGTCGGCGACCGGGTTGCGCCGTCCGGCGAGGACGGGGAGGGGGCACCCGGTCACGACTTCGTGTGCGCGCCCTGCTTCCCCTCGCGGTCCTCACGCCAGCGTGGACCGTCCAGTCGCCACCGGAGCCTTTCCATGAGCCGTTACGTCGCCCCGCTGGGTTTCACCCTCGCCGCCGTCTGGGTGGCCGTCATCTTCGTGCTGGCGGGCTCCGGCCACTGAGCGCGGACCCGGCACCGTCTTATCCGGACACCGACTCCAGCGCCCCGGCGCACCGCCGGCCCGCCGGTCGGCACCGGGCCGGCTCGAACTCCACCGGCACCGGACGCCGGCCGGCAGCACGACCTGCCGTAGTTGCCGCTCCCTCGTCCGGAGCCGACAGGGCGGCCGGGCGGCATGCCGCGACCCGACCCGACGGGGCGTCGGCGGTCAGGGCGACAGCCACCGCGCGTCGGTTGCGGACACACGGCGGGGGTGGCCGGTCGCCGTGCGATCGACGCCCGCCGAGCAGGTGCTCCCGCCCGGAGCACCGACGGGCGGGAGGTTTCGAAGACCTTCGATCAGAGCAGCCGGGACGACCAGAGCAGACTGGCGGCACCCGCGCACAGTGCCAGCAGCAGGGCGATCCCCGCGTACCACTGGGTGACCTCGCGGGGCTCGGTGCGGAACCCGATCGAGCTGCCCATGTCCTGATAGACCTGCTTCAGCTCGCTGACCGAGGCGGCCTCGTAGAAGTAGCCCTCGGTCGTCTCGGCCAGCTCGGCCAGGGCCATCCGGTCCACCGGCACCCGCTGTAGCTGACCGCCGATGTCAACCTGCCCGGCGTCCGTGCCGAAGGCGATGGTGGAGACCGGCACGTTGGCCGCCTGCGCGGCCGCCGCCGCCTCCTCCACCGACCGCCCGGAGGTGCGGAACCCGTCGGAGAGCAGCACGATCCGGGCCGGCGGGATGCCCGCCGCGCCGTCGGCCGGCACCGACCGGATCGCCTCCAGGCAGGTGAAGACCGCCTCGCCGGTGGCGGTCGCCTCGGCCAGCACCAGCCCGTCGATCGCGGTGGTCACCGCGTCCCGGTCCTTGGTGGGCGGCACCAACACGTTCGCCGACTTGGCGAACGAGACGAGACCGAGGTTGTAGGTCTGCGGCAGCTCGGCGACGAACTGCTTGGCCGCTTCCTGGGCGGCCTCCAGGCGGTTCGGCGCGACGTCGTCGGCCTGCATGGACAGCGACACGTCGATCGCCAGCATGACGGTGGCCCGCTCCAGCGGCTCCCTGGTGTCGATCGCCGGCCGGGCCAGCGCCGCGGACAGCACCAGCAGGCAGAGCAGGAACGCCACCGCCGGCACGTGCCGCCGCCAGCCCAGTCCCTTCGGCGCGAGGGTACGCAGCAGGTCCACGTTGGTGAACCGCATCGCGTACACCCGGCGGCGTAGCTGCCGCCACACGTACAGCGCGGCGAGGGCGAGCACCGGCAGCACGGCCAGCAGCCACCACGGTTGCAGAAAACGGATCATCGTGTCGTCCCCCGGGTGCGGGCGTGCCGCTGCGCGGCGACGAAGCGCACCATGTCGAGCAGCCAGTCGGTGTCGGTCCGAAGTCGCAGGTGGGCCGCGCCGGCCCCGCGCAGGCACGCCGAGATCTCCGCCCGCTGGGCGGCGGCCGCCTCGGCGTACCGGCGGCGCAGCCGGGGGTCGGCGGTCTGCACCTCGTGCAGCTCACCGGTCTCCGGGTCGACCACCGGCAGCACCCCCACATCGGGCAGCTCCAGTTCACGCGGGTCGACCACCTCGATCGCCAGCACGTCGTGCCGGACCCGCAGCTTGCGCAGAGGCCGCGCCCACTGCTGCGGCGGCGCGAGGAAGTCGGAGATCACCACCGCGACGCCACGGCGGCGGGGCGGCCGGTTCAGCGCGTCGACAAGCGCGCCCAGGTCGCTGCGCCCGGGCCGGATCTCGGTGCCGGCGATCGCCCGCAGCAACCCCTGCGCCTCCCGGCGCCCGCCCCGGGCGGGCAGCCGCACCAGCCGCCCCGGGTCGGGCGGCGGTGCCGCACCGCGCCGACGCCCCGCCGGGGCCCGCGACGCGGCACCGGTGCCGACCACCGCCCCGATCCGGTTGCCGCCGCGCACGGTCAGGTGGGCCAGCGCCACGGCAGCGGCCACCACGACGTCGCGCTTCAGCCACCGGCCGGTGCCGAAGTCCAGGCTCGCCGAGAGGTCCACCGCAAGCCACGTCTCCAGCTCCCGGTCGGCCACCGTACGCCGCACGTGCGGCATCGTCGTCCGGGCGGTCACCGGCCAGTCCATCCGGCGTACGTCGTCGCCGGGGCGGTACTCGCGCGACTCCCCCGCCTCGCTGCCCGGGCCGGGTAGCAGACCGGCGTAGTCGCCCTGGAGCAGGCCGTCGAGCTTGCGGGTCACCAGTAGCTGGAGCCGGGACAGCACGGCCTCGCTGCGGGGCGCGGCGGCCGGTGAGATCGGGGACCGCGTACCCGGAAAGGGGTGGGGGGTGGACGGGGTCACGGTCGCTGCCCGGGCCACCCGGCCTCGGCCGACGGCGTGCCGCCCGGGGTGGCCTGCTGGCGCGGGGCCACCGACGGCAGCGGAATGGTCGACATCACCCGGTGCACGATGTGGTCGGCCGGCACGTCGTCGGCGAGCGCGTCGTAGCTGAGCACCAGCCGGTGCCGCAGGATGTCCGGCGCGACGTCCTGCACGTCCTGCGGCAGGGCGTAGTCCCGGCCGCGCAGCAGCGCCAGCGCCCGGGTGGCCCGGACCAGGCCGAGCGAGGCCCTTGGGCTGGCACCGTACTGGATCAGTTGTGCGACGTCGGGCATGCCGTGCTCCGCGGGGGTACGGGTGGCCAGCACGAGCCGCACCGCGTAGTCGACCAGCGCGTTGTGCACGAACACCTGGTCGGCCTTGCGCTGCAACGCGACCAGATCGGCGGTGTCGAAGACCCGCGCCGGCTCCGGCGGGGCCACCCCCATCCGGTAGACGATCTCCCGCTCCTCGGCGTCGGTCGGATAGCCGACGACGATCTTCATGAGGAAGCGGTCCCGCTGCGCCTCCGGCAGCGGGTAGACGCCCTCCTGCTCGATCGGGTTCTGGGTGGCCATCACGAGGAACGGGTCCGGCACCCGGTGGGTCTGCCCGCCGATGGACACCTGCCGCTCGCTCATCACCTCCAGCAGGGCCGACTGCACCTTCGCCGGGGCGCGGTTGATCTCGTCGGCGAGCAGGAAGTTGACGAAGACCGGCCCCAGCTCGACATCGAACTTCTCGCTGGACTGCCGGTAGATCCGGGTGCCCATGATGTCGGCGGGAACCAGGTCCGGGGTGAACTGCACCCGGGCGAAGGACCCGCCGACCACCCTGGCCAGGGTCTCCACGGCCAGGGTCTTCGCCACCCCGGGGACCCCCTCCAGCAGGCAGTGCCCGCGGGCGAGCAGCGCCACGAACATCCGCTCCACCATCCGGTCCTGCCCGACGATCACCCGCTTGACCTCGAACAGCGCCCGTTCCAGCAGCGTCGCGTCCTGGGCGGGTGTGCTCGTCGCCGACGCGGCGGGCGGCCGGGGCGGCTCCGGGGCGCTGCCGTTCGGCGTCGGGGCGTCGGGCGTGGTCGGCTGGGCCACCGGTCCTCCACAGCATGATCGTTCGTCGCGGCGTGGTGCGTATCAAGACTCGCATGCCCGGCTGAGTGCCGAGGCGGGGAGAAGCCGATTTTCGCCACGCCGTCCCGGGGCTTGAAAATCACCGGTCACGGGTTTACAGCAGGGGGGGCGGCGTGTGTAACATTCACCCGTCGCCGGGCGGCTCCCCCCGTGGCCGCCCGGCGCTCAACCTTCGCCCCGCGCCCCTAGACTGGCCCGGATGAGCATCCCCCGTTCCACCGATGATCTGCCGAGCTGCTCGGCGAGGGGCTGTCGCGCCCCGGCGGAGTGGGCGCTGCGCTGGAACAATCCCCGGCTGCACACCGCCGACCGGCGCAAGACCTGGCTCGCCTGTGCCGACCACCGTTCCTCGCTCGGCGACTTC
>NZ_SMKJ01000425.1:0-4136 GCF_004348615.1 Micromonospora sp. KC207 | reverse complement strand
GAGGCCGATGAGGTCGGCCATCAGGGTGGTCTGGTGGTCGAAATATTCGGCCCGGTGCGGGAGCGTGCGGTTGATCCGGCCGAAGAGCTCGAAGCTGATCAGCCCGAAGAGTTGGGTCCAGCCGGCCATGACCCGGGCGAGCAGCGCCTCGGGCAGGCCTGGCGCGATGGCGGCGGCGACCTCCGCGAGGTCGGCCCGCAGCGGCTCGGGCAACTCCTCGGGGTCGGGGGCGGCGACCCGCCCGGCGGCCAGGCCGTCGCGGAGGATGCCGATCAGGACGACCGGCGGGCGCAGCGCCGGCCCGAGGGTGTCGTCCGGGGCGGCGTACCCGGGAACCGGGCTGCCGTAGAGCAGGGCGTACTCGGCGGGATGGGCCAGGGCCCAGTCCCGGGCCGCCCGGCAGGCGGCGTGCCAACGCCCGCGTGGGTCGAGCTGGTCCGCGCCCGCGTCGGCCGTCTCCACGGCCGCTCCCAGCGCGTCGTACGCCTCGATGATCAGCGCGGTGAGCAGGTCGTCCCGGCTCGGGTAGTAGCGGTACAGGGCCGAGGAGACCATTCCCATGTCCCGGGCGACCGCCCGCAGGCTGAGGTTGGCGCCGTCGGTGGCGAGGTGGCGGCGCGCGACGGCCTTGATCTCGTCGAGCATCTCGGCGCGTACCCGGGCGCGAATCGAGGAGGCGGACATGCCACCACTCTGCCACAGTAGAGAGCGTGGATCAAAACAGTGAGCACCGCTCTTGACGGGGGTGGCCTCCAGCGTCATGCTGGGTGCGAGCTCAAGAGAGCGGTGCTCTCTATTCGTACCCCCGATTCGAAGGGTGACCTGTGATGTCGCTGCATGTGATCGTCGGCGCCGGACCCGTCGGCACCGCCACCGCCTACCGCCTGGCTGCCGCCGGCGAGCGGGTCCGGGTGGTCACCCGGCGCGGCACCGGCCCGGACCACCCGGCCGTCGAGCGGGTCGCCGCCGACGCCGCCGACCCGGACCGGCTCGCCACGCTCGCCGACGGCGCAGTCGCCGTCTACAACTGCGCCAACCCGGCATACCACCGCTGGGCGAGGGACTGGCCGCCGCTGGCCGCCGCGCTGCTCACCGCCGCCGGGCGCACCGGGGCCGTGCTCGCCACGGTCGGCAACCTCTACGGGTACGGGCCGGTCGACGGGCCGATGACCGAGGCCACCCCACCGGCGGCGGCCGGCACGAAGGGGCGGGTCCGCAACCGGATGTGGGCCGAGGCGCTGGCCGCCCACCGGGCGGGGCAGGCCCGGGTGACCGAGGTACGTGGCTCCGACTACCTCGGCGTCGGCACGACGTCGCTGCCGATGCTGCTGCTGCCCCCGGTGCTCGCCGGCCGGCGGGTGGTCCTGCCCGTCGACTTCGACGCCCCGCACACCTGGACGTACGTCGACGACGTCGCGCGTACCCTCGTGGTGGCCGCCGCCGCCGAGCGCGCCTGGGGCCGGGCCTGGCACGTGCCCAGCCCGCCCGCGGTCTCCGTGCGGGAGTTGGCCACCCGGGCCGCCGCCCTGGCCGGCGCCCCCGCCCCGAGACTCGTCCGGCTGCCGTACCCCGGGCTGTGGCTGGCCGGACTGGTCAACCCGTTCGCGCGGGAGCTGCGGGAGACGGCGTACCAGTTCGACCGCCCGTACCTGATGGACTCGACCTCGGCCACCGAGATCCTCGGCGTCGAGCCGACCCCGCTGGACCGCGCGCTCGCGCAGACCGTCGCCGCCCTGCGCCACGTCGCCCCGGCGACCGGTGCCGGAAGCGGCGACCCACGCCGGAGGCACTGAGAGCCGCCGGGGGGGGGTGGGAGCCGCCGCGAATGGTGAGAGGGAACCCCGCTCTACCGTAGGCGTTGAGAAGGGGCCCTTCCTTGCCGTCGCCGCGCCGGGCCGAGGGCGGCGAGCAGCACGGCGACCAGGGTGAGCGCGGCACCCAGCAACGTGTTCACCCCCGGGTGCGAGGCCGTGGTCGGCAGCACCACGTCCAGCAGGGCCGCACCCACGACCTGCCCGGCGATGGTGGCCAGGCCGAGCAGCAGCACCCCGGTGAACCGCACGACGGCGACGGCGACCGCGATGAAGACGATGCCGATCGGCCCGCCCAGGTAGAGCCAGGGCTCGGCCGGGAGGCTCCCGTCCGGGTGGCCCCGCACGGCCACGTCCACCACGAACGCGGCGAGCAGCGCCACGGTGCCGACGGCGAAGTTGACCAGCGTCGCCGCCAGGGCGCTGCCGGTGGCCACCCGGACCCGGCCGTTGACGGCCTGCTGCCAGGCGACGCCCACCCCGGCCAGCAGCGGCAGCAGCGCCAGACCCAGCGCGCCCGGGTCGCCGAGCCGGTCGCCGACCGCCAGCAGCACGGCCAGCACGGTCAGCGCCGCGCCGACCAGGCGGCTCGGGGTGACCGCCTGCCGGCCGGCGGGGCCGAGCCCGGCCCGGTCGACCAGCAGGCTGCTGCCGGACTGCCCGGCGACCGCCGCCACGGTGAACACGGCGACGCCGAGCGTGCCGATGGTCAACCCTTGAGCGGCCACGAAGAGCGCCCCGCAGGCACCGCCGAGGCACTGCCACGGCCGCAGCGACCCGCCGGCAAGCGCCGCCCGCAGCGCGGCCAGGCCCCGCCGCCCATCTGGGGTGGCCGCAACCAGCACCAGCAGCACCAGCAGGCCGAGGCCGAACGAGATCACCGCGGCGGCGATCCCGTCGGCCAGCCGTACGCCCAACTCGCCGTTGATCCGGGACTGTACGGCCACGGCGACCCCGGAAGCGGTGGCCAGCCCGACGCCCGTGATCCGGCGGGCGGTCGGCAGGGTCGGCGGGGGCGCGATCCAGGTGGCGGTCATTCCTGTTCGGCGAGGGGGCGGCCGTCGAAGTCGACGGCCGAGTACAGCGCGAGCTTCTCCAGCCGGTGGTACGAGTCGATCACCCGGATCGTGCCGCTCTTCGAGCGCATGACGATCGACTGGGTGTAGGCCCCGCCGGCCCGGTAGCTCACACCGCGTAGCAGGTCGCCGGAGGTGACCCCGGTCGCCACGAAGAAGCAGTTGTCGCCGGTGACCAGGTCGTCGGTGGTGAGCACGCGGTCCAGGTCGTGCCCGGCGGCGAGCGCCTTCTCCCGCTCCTGCGCGTCGCGCGGCCAGAGCTTGGCCTGCATCACCCCGCCCATGCACTTGAGGGCGCAAGCGGCGGTGATCCCCTCCGGGGTGCCGCCGATGCCCATCAGCACGTCGACGTCCGACTCGTTCCGGGCGGCGGCGATCGCGCCCGCGATGTCGCCGTCGGAGATGAACCGGATGCCCGCCCCCGCCCGCCGGATCTGGGTGATCAGGTCGTCGTGGCGGGACCGGTCGAGCACGCAGACGGTGACCTCGGACACGTCGGTGCCCTTGACCTTGGCGATCCGGCGCAGGTTGTCGGCGACTCCGGCGTTGATGTCGACCACGTCGGCGTAGGTCTGGCCGACGGCCAGCTTCTCCATGTAGAACACGGCGCTCGGGTCGAACATCGCCCCCCGCTCGGCCACCGCGAGGACGGCGAGCGCGTTCGGCATGCCCTTGCTCATCAGCGTGGTGCCGTCGATCGGGTCGACCGCGACGTCCACCTCGGGGCCGGAGCCGTCGCCGACCTCCTCGCCGTTGAAGAGCATCGGCGCGTTGTCCTTCTCGCCCTCACCGATCACCACGACGCCCCGCATCGGGATCGAGTTGATCAGCTTGCGCATGGCGTCGACCGCTGCTCCGTCGCCGCCCTCCTTGTCGCCCCGACCGACCCAACGGCCGGCGGCCATCGCCGCGGCCTCGGTGACCCGGACCAGGTCGAGGGCGAGGTTGCGGTCGAGATTCTGGGGGGTACGCGTCCTGGCGCTCGTCATGACGGCTTCCTCCTCGCGACGTTGCGGGGTGGACCGGCGAACGTGGCCGTCGCCGCCGCCGGCTTTGTCGCTGATCCTCACACGATCGTCAACCTATCGTCGGGCCGGGGCGCTGGTGGCCAGCTTCCCGGCAACCGGGCGGTGGGACAGATCACCCCGGTCACCCGGCGGTGGCGGTTCGGTCGGCGGCGACCCGGGGCTGGAACAATGCAGGGGTGGAACCCGGACAGCCCGCCGACTCCCGCCCCGCCGAGCCGACC
>NZ_SMKJ01000424.1:0-4137 GCF_004348615.1 Micromonospora sp. KC207 | reverse complement strand
GGGCCTGGGACGGTCGACGGGGGTGTCAGGCCGAGCAGGGTGGGCGCGCCGCGCAGCCCGGCGACCACCTCGTCCAGGCCGCGGCGGCCGGCGGGGCCGGCCAGCCAGTCGCGCTGCGCCAGCGCGAAGGCGGCCGGTCCCGGCACGGGCCGGGCCGGCCACGGCGGGCGGGGCCGGGTGACCCGCACGGCGGCCTCGCGTTCGCTGTCGTAGCAGCGGCCAAGGTCGCGCACGAGCACGCTGAACGACCAGTCGTCGCAGACGATGTGGTGGGCCACCAGCAGCAGCGCGAAGCGGGGGCGGTCGTCGGCGACGAGGTGCGCGCGCAGCAGCGGCCCGGCGGCCAGGTCCATCGGGGTACCGGCGCTGGCGGCGGCCACCCGGGCGACCCGCTCCGCCAGCGGCACCCCCGGCACGGATCGCTCCAGGACCAGCTCGACCTGCGGGTCGTCGTGCACCCGCTGGACCGGGCCGGCATCGGAGCTGGGGAACACGGTGCGCAACGCAGGGTGCCGGGCGACCACCCGGCGCAGCGCCCGGGCCAGCGCCGCCCGGTCCACGATGCCGTCCAACTCGACCAGGTAGGACACCAGGTAGGAGGTGTCGGTCGGGTCGAGCTGGTGCAGGAACCACAGCCGGCGCTGCGCTGCCGACAGCGGCGCGGGCCCGTCGGTGACGGGCGTACCGGCGGTGGCCGGTGGCGTCGGGGCCGCCGGGACCTGCGGGGCGCCGGCCACCGCGGCCTGAAGGTGCGCGGCGAGGGCGGCCACGGTGGGATGGTCGAACAGCGCGGCCGGCGGCACGGGCACGCCGGTGGCGGCCGTGAGCCGGGCCGCGCACCGCAGGGCGAGCAGGGAGTCACCGCCGAGGTCGAAGAAGTCGGCCTCCGGCCCGGCGACCGGCACGCCGAGCACGTCCCGCCAGACGGCGGCGACCTGCCGGGCGGGACCGGCGGCGGGGTGGCCGGCGTCGGCCGCACCGGCATCGCGCTGGGCGTCGGCGGCACCGGTGGCGTCGGCCGGGCCCGGGGCGTCGGCCGCCTCCCACCGGGGGGCCGGCAGGGCCGCCCGGTCCACCTTGCCGCTCGGGGTGGTCGGCATCCGGTCCAGCCACACCACCGCCGCCGGCACCAGTGGGGCGGGCAGCCGCTCGCGCAGCCGGGCCGGCACGTCGTCGCGGCGCGCGCCGACCAGGTAGCCGACCAGACGGGGATCGCCGCTGGGCCCGGTGCGCACCACGGCGGCGGCCTCGCGTACGCCCGGCAGGTCGGCCAGGGCCGCGGCGACCTCGCCCAGCTCGATGCGGTAGCCGCGCAGCTTCACCTGGTCGTCGAGGCGGCCCAGGAACTCCAGTTGCCCGTCGGGGCGCAGCCGGACCCGGTCACCGGTGCGGTACATCCGCTCGCCGGGGCGGAACGGGTCGCGCAGGAACCGGGCGTCGGTCTCCTCCGGACGGTCGAGGTAGCCCCGCGCCAGGCCCGCGCCGGCCAGGTACAGCTCCCCCGCGGCGCCGGGCGGCACCGGCACGCCGTCGGCGGCCAGCACGTACGCCCGGGTGTGCGGCAGCGGTCGGCCTATCGGCGGGACGCCTCCGTCGGCGGTGATCTCCGCGCAGGTCGAGTAGGTGGTGTCCTCGGACGGGCCGTAGAGGTTGAGCAGCCGGCGAACCCCGGGACGGGCCAGGACGCGGGCGGCGAGGGCCGCGGTCAGCGGCTCGCCGGCCAGGCACACGGTGCGGACGCCGGCCGGCAGGGCGTCGGCGGCGAGCAGCTCGCTCATCGCCGAGGGGACGGTGTTGACCAGGGTGACCGGCAGCCCGGCGGCGTCGGGGTCGGCGAGGGTGAGGACGTTGTCGACCAGCACCACCCGCCCGCCCCAGCACAGCGGGCCGAAGATCTCGAACACCGACAGGTCGAAGCAGACGCTGGTGGCGGCCAGCACGCCGCTCAGTTCCTGGGCGGAGAAGGCGGACCGGGTCCAGCCCATCAGCACCGAGGCGGAGCGGTGCTCGATGGCGACGCCCTTCGGTTGGCCGGTGGAGCCGGAGGTGTAGATGACGTAGGCGAGCCCGGCCGCGTCGGCGTCCGCCTCGGGGCGGTCGGCCGGCTGTCCGGCCACGTCGAGGGCGTCCAGGGGCAACGCGGCAGGGCCGAAGCGGTCGGCCAGGCCGGTGCGGGTGAGCACCACCCGGGCGCCGGAGTCCTCGGTCATGAACGCCACCCGCGCCGGCGGGTACGCCGGGTCGAGCGGCACGTACGCCGCGCCGGCCTTGAGCACCGCCAGCAGGGCCACCACCAGGTCGACGTCGCGGGGCAGGCAGACCCCGACCCGGTGCTGGCCGGTGACGCCGTGCGCCAGCAGGACCCGGGTGAGCCGGTTGGCCGCCTCGTCGAGTTGCCGGTACGTCAGCCCCCGGTCGCCAACGCGCACCGCCTCCGCGTCGGGGGTCCGCTCCACCTGGGCTTCGATTAGGTGGTGCAGGCAGGTGCCGGTGAGCGGGGCACCGGAGATGCGGGGTGCGATGGCCCGGCGCACCGGCCCAGCGGGCCGGGCGGAGATAATCACTTCCGCCCGCGATTCGTCGTACGCGTGCAGCCAGACACCGAACGGCCCCCAAGATCGTAACGGTACGTGCGCCCGGGATGACCCTTTGGCAGGTCAGTGCTCCGAGCCCTCACGCTCTGCCACTTACAGCGATCAGTCGATTGCTCTCCGCTGAGAGATTTCACGAGCGCCGATGGGAATGCCAAGTGCCCTCCCGAGATGTGGGACACAGGTGGCGGAAACGCGAAACGGCGACGTCGGTTCGCTATACGACTGCGCGTCAGGCCGGGAAAGCGCTGAACAGGGTCGATGCGCCAGGAGGGTCCGCCAGCTGCCGGCCCGGCCGGCCCGAGGCTGTCGGGTAACCGCCAGGCCCCCGGGCGGGCCCGGCCCCGCCGCGCGAAGCCGTCAGGCCGGTCGCCGCCACTCGTCGGCGAGGACCGACCAGACCTCGATGTCGATGCGCCCGCCCGGCCCGGGAGATGCCTGGCGCAGCGTGCCGTCGCGGCGCATGCCCAGCCGGCGGGCGACGGCGACACTGCGGGTGTTGCGCGCGTCCGTCCGCCACTCGACCCGGTGGATGCCCCGCTCCCGCACCGCCCAGTCGACGATCACGCCGGCGGCGCGGGTGATCAGACCCCGCCCCTGGGCCGCCGGCTCCAACCAGCAGCCCGCCTCGCACCTGCCCAGCGCCGTGTCGAACGCGACGAACATGACCCCGCCGACCAGCGTCGGCCCCTGCGGGGCCGGACCCGCAAGCCAGATGCCCCAGATCCCGCCGGCGTCGCGGGCCCACAGGTCGGCGTAGCGTTGCAGGACGGCCCGCGCGGACGCGAGGTCGGTGGCCACGAAGGACGACCCCACCCAGGGCGCGATGTGGTCACGGGCCCGGTCGAGGTGGCTGAGGAACTCCTCGGCCCGCCACGGCTCCAGCACACGCAGCTCGGCGTCGGCGGTCAGGAAGCGAGCGAACACCGGGCCTCCCGAGGCTGCGGGGCGGGCGAGCGAACCGGCCCAGCAGACCATACGCCGGCTACCCGGCCACACCCGGGCCGCCCGACCGGGCCGCCCGACCTCACCACGCGGTGAGCGAGGGTCAGCCCACGTGGCGTCAGTCAGCGCAGGAGCGCGGCGCAGCAGATCGGCGCGGGCAGCGCGGGGCAGCGCGGCAGATCGGCGCGGGACAGCCTCTCGGTCAGCGCAGCAGGTCGGCGTGGGCGGCGCGAAGCCGGGTCAGGGCCGGGTCGCTGCCGGGGGTGACCCGGCGGTCGAGTTCGGCCCAGACCTCGGCGAGCGCCTCGGTGACGGCCCGCAGCTCGGCGGCGTGCCGCCGGCTGCTCTGCCGGTGCGACTCGTCGAGGCGGCGGGCCCACCCGGCGGTCACCGTGGCGAGCCGGTCGGCGTCGGCCCGCGCCTGCGCCGCGGTGCGGGCGGCGGAGGCGGGCACGATCGCGGCGATCGGGCGAGGGTCGCCGTCGCGGGTGACCATCGTGACCATGTCGGTCAGCTCGGCCATCGCGATGAGCTGGGTCAGCCGGGTGCGGGCCTCGCGCAGCGGCACGGCACGCGGCGGGGTGGGCTCGTGGGACAGGGC
>NZ_SMKJ01000423.1:0-4159 GCF_004348615.1 Micromonospora sp. KC207 | reverse complement strand
GACCACCACCCCGGCTCAGCCGGTGACGCCGGCTCGCACCGCCTCCAGCGCCGCGATCGCCACCCCCCGCGCACCGGCCGTGTCCCGGTCCGGAACCAGGGCGAACGCGGCCACCGCAGCCTGCTCGGCGCGGAGCACGGTGTGCGCGCGGACGGTCGCCAGGAACCAGTCCCGGAACTCCGGCGCCGCCTCCACCACCCCGCCGCCGACGAAGTACGCGTGCGGGTCGGTGAAGTTGGCCGCCACGGTGAACAGCCGGCCCAGCGCCGTCGCCTGCTGGGTGAAGATCTTCCGTGCCAGCGGGTCGCCCCGCTCCCCCAGCCCCCGGACCAGCTTCGCGGCCCGCTCGGGCGGTTCGGCGGCCAGCGGGTGCCCCGGGTACCGACTGAGCCAGTAGGGCAGCAGGTTGCGCGCGATCGCGGTCAGCGAGGCGACGCTCTCGGCGTCCCCGGCGAAGCCACAGGCGCAGGTCGGCACCGGCTGGCCGGGGGCGAGCAGCCCGTCGAGCGGCACGTGCACATGGCCGAGCTCCCCCGCCATTCCCGCCGCGCCGGCGACCACCCGTCCGCTCTCCACCACCCCGCCGCCCAGGCCGGTGCCCACCACGGCGCAGACCGAGGAGCGGCTCATCGCGTCAGCGCCGAAGTGGACGTGGTGGGCGTAGAGTGCCGCCGCGTTGCCGTCGTTGTGGTACGTCACCGGCAGGCCGAGGCGACGCTCCAGCGCCCCGCGCACGTCGTACCCCCACCAGGCCGGCTCGGCGAAGTTGGTCGACCCCCGGGAGGAGATCACCCCCGTCGCGCTCGCCGGCCCGGGCGTGTCCAGCCCGACCGCGCGGACCAGGTCGCGGCGCACCCCGGCCCGGGCGAGCACCCCGTCGAAGGCGCGGGCCAGCGCCTCGACAGCCGCCTCCGGGCCGGCCCGGACCTCACTGGGGATCTCCACCAGGCCGTCCACCAGGAACCGGCCGTCGAGGGTGAGCACCGTGGCGTTGTTGCTGGTGCCACCGTTGTCCAGCCCGACCACCACCGGCATACCGACGTCGCCCACGCCACATCGCCTCCCACCGGTCACGCCTGAGGTGAGGGTAGTTCGCCAGCACGCCGCAGGGCCACGGCCGTAAGGCCGGGCCACCTCGACGGCCGGGCCGCCGCCGTCAGCCGGGCCGGCGGGTGATCACTGCGGCGCGCCCCGGTCCACCGGCCGGCCGGACGTGAGAGGGGAGCCCCTCTCTACCGTATGCGTCAACAGGGGGCCCTTCCTTTCACGCGGTCAGGGCGGCGGTGACATCGGCGACCAGGTCGGCGGTGTCCTCCACGCCGCAGGAGAGCCGGACGAATCCGGGCGGCGTGTCGTCGCCCCACTGGGCCCGTCGGTCGGCGGTGGTGTGCAGGCCGCCGAACGAGGTGGCGGCGGCCACCAGCCGGGACGCGGTGAGGAACCGGGCCACCCGGGCGGCGTCGCCGAGGTCGAACGAGAGCACGCCGGGCATCCGGCGCAGTTGGGCCGAGGCCACCGCGTACGCCGGGTCGCCCGGCAGCCCCGGCCAGCGCACGCCGGTGACGTCGGCCCGGCCGGCGAGCAGCCGGGCGAGCGCCTCCGCGTTGGCGCTCTGCCGGGCCAGCCGCAGGTCCAGGGTCGCCAGCGAGCGGTGCGCCAGCCACGCGTCGAACGCCCCGGGCACCGCCCCGGTCATGGTGCGCCAGGCGGTGATCGGGTCGAGCAGCCCGGCGGAGCGGGTCGCCACGTACCCCAGCAGCAGGTCGGAGTGGCCGGTCAGGGCCTTGGTGCCGGAGGCGACGACCACGTCGGCGCCGAGGTCCAGCGGGCGCTGCCCGAGCGGGGTCGCGGTGGTGTTGTCCACCGCCACCAGGGCACCGGCGGCGTGGGTGGCGGCGACCAGGGCCGGCACGTCGGCGACGTCGAGGCCGGGGTTCGCCGGGGTCTCCAGCAGCACCAGCCGCACCCCCGCGAACGACGGGTACGGCCCGACCGTCGGCGCGAACCGCACCCGCACGCCGATCCCGGCGAGGGTGTCGGTGGCGAATGCCCGCACCGGGAAGTACCCGTCGGCGGGGAGCACCACCGTGTCCCCCGGGCCCAACAGGGCCAGCAGCAGGCCGGTGATCGCCGCCTGCCCGCTGGCGAAGACGCGGACGTCACCGCCCTCCAGCTCGCCGATCGCCGCCTCCAGCAGCCGCCGGGTCGGGTTGTCCGGCCGGCCGTACCCGTTCGGGGCCGCCGCCGGCCCCTGCCACGGATCGAGGTGGTACGGCGCGGCGAAGACCGGGCCGGGCAGGAACGGCTGTCCGGGCGCGGGCGCGGGCAGCCCGGCCCGCACGCACCGGGTGCCGTCGCCGTCGGTTTCCAAGCCGGTCGCGGGACTCACTCGTACGACTCGGGCTTGGCGGTGCGGCTCATCAGCGTGTCGACGGCGAGCCGCGGGTCCATGCCCTCGTGGCAGATCCGCTCGATCTGCTCGGTGATCGGCATCTCCACCCCGTGCGCACGGGCCAGGTCCCGGATCGCCAGGCAGCTCTTCACGCCCTCGGCGGTCTGCCGGGTGGCCGCCTGGGCCTGCTCCAGGGTCTCCCCCCGGCCCAGGTGCTCGCCGAAGGTGCGGTTGCGGGCCAGCGGCGACGAGCAGGACGCCACGAGGTCGCCCATCCCGGCCAGGCCGGCGAAGGTGATCGGGTCCGCGCCGAGCGCCACCCCGAGGCGGGCGGTCTCGGCGAGCCCCCGGGTCATCAGCATCGCCCGGGTGTTGTCGCCGAAGCCCATCGCGGTGGCGATCCCGTACGCGAGGGCGATCACGTTCTTCACCGCCCCGCCCAGCTCGCAGCCGATCACGTCGTCGTTGGTGTACGGCCGGAAGTACGGCGTGCGGATCGACGACTGGACGAGCTGGGCCCGGCGGTCGTCGGTGCCGGCGACCACGGTGGCGGCGGGCTGCTCGGCGGCGATCTCGGGGGCCAGGTTGGGGCCGGAGACGACGACCACCCGGTCCGGGGTGACCCGGGCGGTCTCCACGATCACCTCGCTCATCCGCTTGGTGGTGCCCAGCTCGATGCCCTTCATCAGGGACACCAGGGTCGCGTCCGGGTGCAGGTCGCCGACCCATTCGGCGAGGTTGCCGCGCAGCGTCTGGGACGGCACCGCGAGCACCACGATCTCCGCGCCCCGGATCGCCCCGGCGGCGCTCCCGGTGGCGGTGACCCGCGCGGGCAGCCGCAGGTCCGGCAGGTAATCCGGGTTGTGCCGGCGCAGCCGGATCGACTCGGCCACCGGCTGCCGCCGGGCCCAGATCGTCACGTCCCGGCCGGCGTCGGCGAGGATCTTGGCGAAGGCGGTCCCCCACGACCCGGCCCCCAGCACCGCCACGTGGCCGGTCACGCCGCGCCCTCCTGACCCCGCCACGGGCGGGTGGCAGCCCGCCGTGGTCGTTCCCACAGCGGTGGCGGCGTCCCGCCCCGGATCTCGGCGAGTTGGTCGCGCAGGCGCAGCATGATGGCGTCGGTCATCTCTTCCAAAGTTGCCTTGGTGGGTGTGGAGCCGACCCACCGGCTCAGGTCGACGGGCGGCCCGGCGACCACGGTCACCGGGATGCGGGGCCGCAGGCCCAGCCGGTTGTTCCGGGGGTCGAAGAGGCGCTCCGGCCCCCACATGGCGACCGGGATCACCGGCACGCCGGTGGCCAGCGCCAGCCGGGCGGCCCCGGTCTTGCCCTTCATCGGCCACAGGTCGGGCTCCCGGGTGGTGGTGCCCTCCGGGTAGATCACCACCGCGCCGCCCTCACGCAGGGCGGCGACGAGGGCGTCCAGGGACTTGACCGCGTCGACCGTGCCGCGCTCCACCGGGATCTGGAGGCACCGGTGCAGGAGCCAGCCCACCACGGGCACCCGGAAGAGGCTGGCCTTGCCGAGGAACCTCGGCCAGCGCCCGGCGTCGTAGATGAAGTGCGCCGAGACCAGCGGATCGGCATGCGAGATGTGATTCGGGGCGATGATGATTCCGCCGTCGTGGCGCAGGTGCTCCATGCCCCGCCAGGTGCGCCGGGTCCAGACCGTCAGCACGGTCTTGACCAACACCACGGCGAACCGTCGCCAGAACCCCAGCCTGCGCCGCGTCACCCTGCCTCCTCGTTGCCCCGGCCCCACGT
>NZ_SMKJ01000422.1:0-4164 GCF_004348615.1 Micromonospora sp. KC207 | reverse complement strand
GGCCGCGCCGGGGGGCCGGCAGTCCGGGCAGACCGCGCCGCCGGCCGGCACGGAGAACGCCCGGTGCCGCCCGGGGGTGCCGCAGACCGCGCAGGCGGTCAGCGCGGGGGCCCAGCCCGCGAGGGCCATCCCCCGCAGCAGGTACGCGTCGAGCACCAGCGTGGTGGCGTGCTCGCCCCGGGCGAGCGACTTGAGCGCGCCGAGGGTGAGCTGGAACAGCCGCAGCGACGGCTCCCGCTCGACCGGGGTGAGCCGCTCCGCGGTCTCGGCGATCGCGCTGGCCGCCGTGTAACGCGGATAGTCGCCGAGGAACCGCTTGCCGTACAGGTCGATCCCCTCGACCTGGCTGACGCTGTGCAGCGAACTGCCGGTGTTGCCCTTCGGGTCGCCGGCGAGCTGGACGTCGACGTGGCCGAACGGCTCCAACCGGGCGCCGAACTTGCTGGTGGTGCGGCGGACCCCCCGGGCCACCGCGCGCAACCGCCCGTGCCGGCGGGTCAGCAGGGTGATGATCCGGTCGGACTCGCCGAGCTTCTGCACACGCAGGACCACCGCGTCGTCGCGGTAGAGCTGTCGGCGGTATCCGGCCATCCGGTCATTCTCCCTCGGGGTACGAAATCAGGGTCGGTTCGGGGTGCGCGGCGGGCGATCCCGGATGCGCGGCGGGCCGGCTCGGCCGTAGCGTGCCGTCCATGGTTTTCCACCGGACCGTCGTCCGCACCCGCGCCGTCGCCGGGGCGAC
The DNA here is from genome assembly GCF_004348615.1 of Micromonospora sp. KC207. Classification (NCBI taxonomy): domain Bacteria; kingdom Bacillati; phylum Actinomycetota; class Actinomycetes; order Micromonosporales; family Micromonosporaceae; genus Micromonospora; species Micromonospora sp. KC207. The sequence goes on along the minus strand of NZ_SMKJ01000422.1, from coordinate 3,422 downwards.
CGCCGCTGCGATCCTCGTCGCCGGATGCGACACCCTGTCGCTGCGCCGGCTGGACTTCGACGACACCGAGTCCACGCGGATCAGCCAGGTCACCGTGCTGCGGGGCGCGGGCGACGTGACGGTCGTCGGCAGCGGTCCCGCCGGCCAGGTCCGCATCACGCGGGTGCTGCGCTACCACGGCGACCAGCCCCGGGTCCGGTACGAGATCCGGGGCGACGAGCTGGTGCTGGACACCGACTGCGGCTCCCGCTGCTCGATCTCGTACGAGGTGACCGTCCCCGAGGGCGTCGCGGTACGCGGCGAGGCCGGGTCGGGCAACGTCGTGCTGAGCCGGGTCGGCGAAGTGAATGTCCGGGTCGCCTCCGGGAACCTGGAGATCACCCGGGCGACCGGCGCGGTACGCGCCGAGACCGACTCCGGCAACGTCGAGGCCGACGACGTACGCGGCCCGGCCACCCTGCGCGCCTCGTCGGGCAACGTGACGGGCAGCCGCCTGAGCGGCCAGGTCGACGCGGAGACCAACTCCGGGAACATCACCGTCGAGCTGGCCGCCCCGGCCTCGGTGCGGGCGCACGCCTCCAGCGGCGACGTGCAGCTCGTCGTGCCCGCCGGCCGGTACCAGGTGCGGTCGGACGTCGGCTCCGGCGAGGCCGACCTGGGCGTCGTCGACGACCCGGGCGCGTCGCTGCTGCTCGACGTGGCCGCGAACAGCGGCAGCGTGACGGTCACCGCGCGCTGAGCTTGAGGGTGTGCTCCTCGGGGGCCCGGGGCGCGGGCAGCACCGCCCGGTCGTAGCCGGCCGGCGCGGGGCTGACCGGCACGGCGGCGGGGGCCGGCACGGGGCGGCTGCCGCCGAGGACCTGGGCCGACGCGGGACGGCGGCCACCGGTTCGGGTGACCGGCGCGGGACGGCGGCCACCGGGGAACAGCTCCGGGGGCCGGCCGGCGGCGACGTCCTCCACCCAGCCGACCAGCGCGGTGACCACGCCGACCAGCGCGAAGACCAGCGCCACCCGGATCGCCAGGCCGACCGGGTCCTGGTGGGACCAGCCGACCACGTCGACCAGCGGGGTGATGGCGACCACGAACGGCATGTGCCAGAGGTACACGGTGAGCGCCCGCCGGTTCAGCAGCGTCACCACCCGGGCGGCCACGGCGGTACGGTCCACCCAGGCCGCCGACGCCGGGGCCCGGCCGATCGCCACGAGGATGAAGGCCGCCGACCAGAGCGCGTTGCCGAGAGGGTTGTCGTTCAGGTCGTACCCGCGCGGGCCGGGGTGGGTGACGATCCACACCGCCCCGGCGGCCCCGAGAGCCAGCGCGGCCGGCACCAGCACCCGGGTGGCGGTGCGCCGCAGCAGCCCGTCATGGTGGGCGAAGCCGAGCAGCCAGGCACCGAAGTAGAGGCCGAACTCCCGCAGCACGGTGGGCGCGGCGGGCAGCAGTCCGAACTCGACGGCGGCCAGCAGCGCGTACGGGGCGAGCAGGGTGGGCCACGGGGCTCGCCGGAACAGCCACAGCGCGAGGGGCGAGGCGAACACGAACCACAGGTAGTCGCGCAGGTACCAGATCACGCTGAGCGCCAACGCCCCCCAGTGGTTGGCCGGCGGGTCGGCGACCGGGAACACCCAGAGCAGCACCTTCGGCGTCAGCGGCAGCCCGGTGAGCAGCATGGCGGGGACGAAGACCGCGACCACCACCCACAGCGACGGCAGCAGGCGACGCAGCCGCCTCCGCACCGCCGACGGGCCGGCCCGGTCCAGCGACGCCGCCATCAGCGACCCGGCGAGCGCGAACATCACCGACATGGCCGGGAAGACCAGGGTCAGGCTGGCCCATCCGGTCACGTGGTAGACGACGACTCGGACGATCGCCAGGGCACGGAGCAGGTCCAGGTACCGGTTTCGCATCAGCCGGCTTCCGGTCGGGGGCAGGGGGGAGCTATCGATCCCTACCCTCCGGCCCCCACCGTCAAACTGGCAGACAGTAGCCCTGAAAGTGAGAAATGCCATTGATCTGAGAGGAATCAGGAACTACCCGCTCCGTGGCGCCCTCGTCCCAGCGGCTGGCGTGCGCCACCTGACCCCAGCCGTACGCGAAGTGTCCCTCGGCCAGCCGGTCGGGAGCCGTTCGTCGGGCCAGAAGGCGGCAGGGCCCCCGATCCGACCGGGTCAGAAGCCGAGCTTGCGGAGCTGCTTAGGGTCGCGCTGCCAGTCCTTCGCCACCCGTACGTGCAGGTCCAGGTAGACGCGGGTGCCGAGCAGCTCCTCGATCTGCCGGCGGGCGGTGGTGCCGACCTCCTTGAGCCGGCTGGCCCGGTGGCCGATCACGATGGCCTTCTGGCTGGGCCGCTCGACGTACACGTCGGCGTAAATCTTCATGAGCTGACCCTCGGGGATCATCTCCTCCACCACCACGGCGATGGAGTGCGGCAGCTCGTCACGGACCCCTTCCAGGGCCGCCTCCCGGATCAGTTCGGCCACCAGCACCTGCTCCGGGTCGTCGGTGAGCATGTCGTCCGGGTAGAGCTGCGGCGACTCGGGAAGATAGTCGGTCATCACGTTGACCAGGGTGTCGAGTTGGTGCCCGGAGACGGCGCTGACCGGCACCACCGCAGCGAAATCCCCCATCCCGCTGACCGCCAGCAGCTGCTCGGCCAGCCGTTTCTTGTCCACCAGGTCGGTCTTGGTCACCACCGCCAGCACGGTGGCCTTCAGCTCGGCCAGCTCCCCGGTGATGAACCGGTCGCCCCGGCCGACCGGCTCGTCGGCCGGGACGCACAGGCCGATCACGTCGACCTCGCTCCAGGTGGAGCGGACCAGGTCGTTTAGGCGCTCGCCGAGCAGCGTGCGGGGGCGGTGCAGCCCCGGGGTGTCGACCAGGACGAGCTGCGAGTCCGGCCGGTGCAGCACGGCCCGGATGATGTGCCGGGTGGTCTGCGGCTTGTTCGAGGTGATCGCGATCTTCGTGCCGACGAGGGCGTTGGTCAGCGTCGACTTGCCGGCGTTCGGCCGGCCCACGAAGCAGGCGAACCCGGCCCGGTACGGGCGCACTCCCCCGACGCCGACGTCGCTCACTCGGCCACCGTGCCGAGGACGGTGCCGTCCGGCGCGGCCACGTGGATCGGCGCGTCGGCGGTGAGGTCGCGGACGGCGGCGTGCCCCGCCCCGTCCAGGGTCGACGCCTCCGTCACCACGACGGCGGCCTCCAGCCGGGTCGCCCCGGCCGCCACGGCGCAGGCCACCGCGAGCTGGAGGGCGGTGAGGGTCAACGAGGGCAGCGACACGCTCGCCGCCGCGTACGTGCGACCGTCCTGGTCGCGTACCGAGGCTCCCTCCACGGCACCCACCCGGCCCCGGGCCCCCCGGGCGAGGATGACCAGCTTGCCGTCCTCGGCGCTCAGCTCGACCGGCGCGGGCGGG
>NZ_SMKJ01000421.1:0-4176 GCF_004348615.1 Micromonospora sp. KC207 | reverse complement strand
GCACCACCGCCGACTCGTGCGCGACTACGAAGCCCGACCCGACAACTCCGCCAGCATGATCACCATCGCCATGATCGACAACCTCGCCAAACGGCTCACCACCGAAACCACCCCAACCTGGCGATACGACTAAACCCACATAGCTGACAAAATACGTGAATCAGACGTCCTCTTAGGAAACCGATGCTCTATCCCCTGAGCTACGGGGGCGCGAGGGCCTAGTCTAGCGACCTGGGGGTTCACCTGGGGTGGCAGGGAGTGGCCCACGTTCACCCACGGCACCCGGACCCCCGTTTGCCCAGCCCAGGACCACAGCTCGAGCACACGAACCCCCGTTCGCGACCACGATCGGCTGTGGTGACCCGCGTCGGCGCCGGTTGACCCGGGCTGGCATCTGCTGGCGAGCACACGTCGCGCACATCATCGAAGATCAACGACGTTCCGTCCATGTACCCGCCTTTGGCCTCGTCACCAAAGGAGCACGGAGCGCTCACCTCGGGGTCGCTCGTGCCCCGCCGTCATACCGACTACGAGGGCCTCCGCCGAGCGTCCGATCATGCCGATGAGAGGGCGTCGCGGTCGCTGTTGTACGGATGTGAGTTCGCCGAGAAGTGGCCGTGAGCGTCGGCCTGGCCGCACAGGCCTTGCATGGCGACCGTACTTCTCGGCGATGTGCGGGGCCGCTGGCAGACGCTGATTGTCGGCGGGCTACAGGTTGTTGATTCGGGCCAGTAGGTCTGCCTCGGTCAGGTTTTCCAGGACCGCGTCCTGCTTGCGGGCCAGGACCGCCAGCAGCTTCTCCTTCTCCAGCTTCTTGGCCGCCGCCGCCTTCGCCGCCTGGTCCTCCGTGAGGCGGACGGCGATGACGTGCTTGACGACCTCCAGCTTGGTCTCCAAGGTTGCCTTGGCTGGATTAGCCTCGGTGGCCACGAACGACTCGGTGTCGACGGCCTTGAGCTCGGCATTGACCGCCTTGGCCACATCATCGAGGCTGAAGCCGGACTTGGCGGTCAGCGGAAGCTCCCACAGCTGTTCCGTGGTCAGCAGTCCCTTAGCCGACGGATAGCGGAACTTCTCCCGTGTGGCCTTCTCGAAAATGGTCACGGTAGCCCCTCTGAAATATCTGGGTAGGGAATCAGAACTGGATGCTGATGAGGCGGCGCCGGCCGCCGGTCATGGTCACCTTGGCGACCACAGAGCTGCGGACCGTGGAGCTGAAGCCGAGGCCGGAAAGCTGATCCGGAGACGGCTCGCACTTGGTGCGGTCGCCGAGAACCTCGAACACCTTGCGGTGCGGTTGCAGATCGCTGCGGAGGAACTCGTTGTAGATCCCCCGCGTCGGCTGGTTGTTCACGCACCCCTTCAGGATGAAGAAGTAGTGCCGGTTGCCGACCTCGTTGTCGTCGAAGTAGTTCGGCGAGTACATGATGGTGGACACCGGTACGAACTGTTCGGTGGTGATGCCCCACAACTCTTTGCCCGCACTGCCCGGCTGCACGTCCTTACCTGGCCGGAAAGCGGTGATTACCCCGCCGGCAACCGTAATCCGGCCCACCTCGACTGTCTCCTTGTGGCCGACCGCGCGCTCGTGGCTGTAATGCTCGATCTTCCCGTTGCTCTCGGTTTCGATCACGAAGCCGACCTGGGTGCTGTCCCGCTTGCGGTACTGGTTTACCTCGATCCGGTACTCACCGTCGGGGACACGGTCGGTCCAGGTGACGTTCTCCACCGGCTCACGGGAAAGCGTCCCGCTGGCGTTCATGTCGACGTCCAGCTTGTTGCGCTTCTCCTGGTACCAGATGTGGTCGCCGTTGGGTTCGTACACGTGCAGGTCTAGGTCGTCGTGGTTGAACCAGGACAGGCTCACCCGCAGCTTGCCGGTGACGTTGCCGCCGGCCCGCTTGACCTTCTCCCTGATCGAGTCGGTGACGTTGCCGCCGTACGACCAGCCGAAATCGTTGTCCCACTTAAACAACCGCGGAGCAGTCGGGTGCCGGCCGGTGGTGAGGCTGACGAAGTGCGGCTCGTAGGTGTTGGCGACCCACAGGTCGATGGTGGCGGCGCCGGGCAAAATGTCCTTCATGAAGGAGACCACGGGAATCTCCTCCGGCCTGGCGCCGCGTAGGAGCGCACCTGGCGACCGGGTGGTGGCCGCCTGCATGAGCAGCCCTTCGATGCCGTCCTTCATCCGTGCCTGGGTGTCGTTGTCGACCCACAGCACGTTGGTGACCGACACGTCGGACAGCCGGGCGAACCGTCGCTGCAACGACTCCTCGATACCCAGCTCGGCAATGGTCCTCATGGCGGCCTTGACCATGCCCGGGGTGATCAACGCCGTGGGGCGCTGGTAATTCTGCGGCGCCACCTTCGCCTCGAACGACCGGACCGCCTGCTCCAGGTCGACGCCCGCGGAGAGATCCTGGACGAGGGTGCCGATCACCGTGTTGCGGAACCGGGCCGCCGGGTTCATGGCGTTGGCGAAGACGAAGGCACGTCGGTCGGTCGCCTGAGTCCACCGGTTCTGCAGCGAGCGGAACTCGGTCACCGTCCGGCGATGCTCCGCGCCGCGGTAGAGGGCGTTGTCGTCGACGAGGTCGACGACGGTGTCCAGAGCGTGCCGGGTCAGCTCGGCCAGGCCACGCTGGAAGACCTGCACTGCGGCGTCAAAGTTGCCCTGTGCCGCGCCGACGTCCTCGATGCGATGCCGCTTCTCCACCCGGCCGTGCAGGTGGTGCCATACCTCGACCTGGCCGTCGCGCAGCGTTCGGGTGGTCTTTGTCCCGTACTGCGCCTGAGTGGACCGGAAGATGGTGGACAACGGCAGCGAAAGAACGAACTCGTCCAGAGCGGCGGCGACGACGGAGAAGACCGGGTCCGATGCCGACACCCCGGACCAGACGGTACGGACCCGCCCCTCGTGGATTTCGACGACGTTGCCGAAGTGCTTGATGAAACCGCGGCAGGTCGAGCAGTCGTACTCGGATCGCTCACGGAACCGCAGATTGGTGCCGGCGGGGAAGGAATCGAGAAAGGTGAGCCAGAGTGAGTCCCGGTCGAGACCGTCGCCGACGGCGTACAACTCACCCCTGGACATCGTGGACAGACGCGAAGTCACATCCGTCACGAACTGCTGGAAATCGCCCACCGTTTCATCCCCCTTGATCGTTGGAGATCCTACGCAGCCAACGCCAATCGGAGAAACGCGTTTCCGGCTGTCCGCACGGTCACAGACGGGCGCCGGTGGCCGGCGGTCAGTCGACCGGAGCGCGTACGGCGGTGGGGTGCCGGGCCGGCGGCCAGCAGTTTCCGCCAGTTGGCCGGTGGCGCCGTTGAGTACATCTTGACTCACGCTGTGGTTGCCTTCCCCGGCACCGGCCGGCCTGGGTGGTCGAACAATTTCTCAGGCACGCCAGGCTCGCACACCGAGGGACCGTGTGAACGCGCGTTCGACCAGGTGCTCGCTCATGCCGCTCTCGGCGTACGGGTTGATGTCCCCAGGTACCGGATGAATCCCCGTGCGCCGTCGAATCCGGGGGACCGGACGGGTGTTCGCCGACGTCGACTCAGTCCTCGCGGGCGATATCGATGCGCAGGGCGACTGGCAGGCCATCGGCATCCACGTCCAGATGGACGGGGAAGAAGCCGCCACCGACTGAGGTCATCGCCATCAGGATGTCCGCCCCGCCGACCCGGATTCACCCCGGCCTCGTGATCGGACGCCCTGACCGCCCTCATCACCTGCCAATGATGCGAGTGCGGGCGGAAGTCGAACGCAAACTTCGTCCCGCCGGGTTCGTTGCGCCGCTGCTCGATGGCCAGCCCACGCTGATATGCGTCTTTGACGGGCAGGTCCACCCATCCGTACTCGACGTCGGCCGGATCGCCGAGCCGGGGCGCGCCGAACTCAGCGGCGACCTGCTCCTAGTAGTGCTTTGTCGTGATCGGAGTCGTTGTCGGGGTTTTCGTCTTGCGGGGAAGCGGGTTTTGCAGGTGGGGCAGGCGCCGGCCAGGCGGACGAGTAGGTGTTGCAGTTCGCGGAGTACTGCATTGAGGCTCAGGCCGGCGCGGGGGCTTTTGGGTCGAGGCGTTGCAGGGTGCAGTAGGCGTGGGCGGCGGCCACGAGGGTGACGTGGTGGTGCCAGCCTTGCCAGGTGCGGCCTTCGTAGTGGTCCAGGC
>NZ_SMKJ01000420.1:0-4179 GCF_004348615.1 Micromonospora sp. KC207 | reverse complement strand
GGCCGAAGGGGGGACGGACCAGTTGTTCGGCGGCCTTGGTGGCGGGGAGGACCAGGGTGTCGTAGACCTTGACCATCGGGCCCTCCTTCGGCATCAGCCGGAAGACCTTGGTCGCCATGAAGTAGCCGATCAGGCCGAGCGCGTTCGCGTAGTGGATCTTCTCCACGGTCAGGCCGGCCTCGGTCATCGCGGCGGCCAGGGTCTTCTTCGTGTACCGGCGGACGTGGCCGGTGGCGATGTCCGCCGGGCTCATCGCGAACTGGAACGCCGGCACGATGATGATCACGTTCCCGCCCGGCCGGACCAGGTCGCGCATGCTGCGCAGCGCGCCCACGTGGTCCTCGATGTGCTCCAGCACGTTGTACGAGACGGCGGCGCTGTAGTCCCCGCGCTCGGAGTGCGGCAGCAGCATCTGCCGTACCTCGATGGCGGGCTGCTCGGCGAGGCGCTCCTTCAGCGCGACCAGCCGATCCGGGTCGGCCTCCGTGGCCGTGAAGCGGGGGAGGTGCGCCGACCACTCCAGGGCGTAGTCGCCCAGCCCGCTGCCGATCTCGATGGGGTTGTCGCCGAGGTGTGGGATGGCCAGTTCGACGAACCACCTGCGGTGGTTGACCGCCGTCGCGAGCCCTTCGAGGACCTCGGACTGGACTCGCTGATCCCCAGTGATATCTGCCATGCGTCGATTCCTCACGGTGTGACTCGACCTGCCCCGGGACCGACAGAGTGAACCATCCCAAGCGGACGGCGGGGAAATCGGGGCACCATGGTGGCCGAATTGCGGTCGGGGTGGGCACGAGATCGGCGGTCGGCGAACCCGGCACATAGTACGCCAGTCCCCCGAAACATGTCACGTCAGTGCCATACCCTGACTACTCTACGAATTGTTATGACTACTCCTCAACCGGGTCATCCCGGTGGCGAGGCTGGGCGCGACGCTGGCGAAGCAGCCCGGCGGGGGCGGTGGGTCGACGTCGCCGCCGTGCTCAGCTTCGCGCTGATCGCCCTCTGGGTGACCGTCCGGTTCTGGGTGAACCCGGGGCACGGCGTCCGGGACAACCGGTCGGATCAGGCGCTCTTCGAATGGATGATGGCGCACGGCGCGCGAGTGGTGACCGATTTCGCCTACCCGTTCGGCTCGAACCGGATGAACGTGCCGGACGGCGTCAATTTGATGGCCAACACATCCGTATTGTCCATTTCGCTGCCAATGGCACCTATCACCGTCCTGTTCGGGCCGCGTACCGCATTCCTGGTCTTTCTCACCGGCGGCATGATCGCCACCGGGACCGCCTGGTATTTCGTGCTCTCCCGGGCGCTGATCGGATCCCGGGGACCGGCCTGGCTCGGGGCCGGATTCTGCGCCTTCGCCCCCGCGATGGTCTCGCACGCCAACGCCCACCCCAACATCGTCAGCCAGTTCGTGGTGCCGCTGATCGTCTGGCGCACCCTGCGTCTGGCGGACGGGGGCCGGTGGCTGCGCAACGGCGTACTGCTCGGCCTGGTGATCGTCTGGCAGGCGTTCATCAACCTGGAGATCCTGCTGATGACCGCGATCGGGCTCGGCGTGGTGGTCGGCGCGCTGGCCCTGGGTCGGGCCGACCTGCGCCGGCAGGCCCGGCCGTTCCTCGCCGGTCTCGCGGTCGCCGCCCTCCTCGCCGGCCTGGCCCTGGCGTACCCGCTCTACCTGCAGTTCTTTGGCCCCGGCGCGTACGAGGGGCTGTCCCGGCTGATCCGCGGCTACCGCACCGACCTCGCCGCGTTCACCGCGTTCGCCCGCGAGTCGATCGCGGGAGATCCGAAAGCCAACCTCAAGCTGGTGAAGAACCCCACCGAGGAGAACGGCTTCTTCGGCTGGCCGTTGGTGGTGCTGGTGGGCGCGGTCGTGTGGTGGCTGCGGCGCAGCCCGGCGGTGCTCGGCCTCGCGGTGCTCGGCCTGCTCTTCGCCGTGCTCTCGCTGGGCCGCGAGATCCAGTTCGAGGGCCGGGCCACCGGGATCGCCGGCCCCTGGGCCGTGTTGGAGAACCTGCCGATCCTGCACTCCGTGGTGCCGACCCGGTGGGCGCTGGCGACCGTACCGATCGTCGGGGTGCTGCTCGCGCTTGGCGCGGATCACGCCCGCCGGCTCGCCAGGGAGCACCCCGCCGCCCGGCCGCAGATCCGCTTCGCCACCGCCACCGTGCTGACCATGGCCCTGCTCCCCGCGTTCCCCACTCCGCTGCCGTCGGTTCGCCTCGATCCCGTGCCCGCGTTCGTCACCTCCGGCGCCTGGCGTCCGTACCTGGCCGGCGGGCGCAGCGTGGTGACCCTGCCGCTGCCCGACACCGACTATCCCGACCCGCTGCGCTGGTCGGCGGCCACCGGGCTGGATCTGCCGCTGGCGCGCGGCTACTTCCTCGGGCCGGACACCCGCCCCCGGGCACCGGAGGGGCGGATCGCCCTGTTCACCGCCCCTCCCCGTCCCACCAGCAGCTTCTTCATAGTTATCCGGCGCACCGGGCAGGTGCCCCGGGTCACCCCGCCGGCCCGGGTGAACGCCGTGAAAGACCTGCGCTACTGGCGGGCGGGGGTGGTGGTGCTCGGCCCGCACGAGCACGCCGACGCGCTGCGCCGAGGCATGACCGAGCTGACCGGCATCCGTCCCACGTACACCGGCGGGGCCTGGGTGTGGGACGTCCGTCCGTTGACGGATTGAGCCGGGCCGCAAACGGCCCGGCCGGGCGGAGGCCCGAGCCGGGGGCTGCGTGGCGTGGTGGGCCCGCGGGCGGTGCTGGCGGGCGGCGGTGGGGTGCCCGGCCGGTCAGGCGGCGCGGAGACAGCAGCCCTGGCAGACCTTCGGCCGGGGCAGCGTGAAGGCCAGGCAGCAGGTGCGGCGCTGGACCGTCGGCTCGCCGGTCGGACCGGGCACCAGCTCGACCAGGTCGCTCAGGCCGAGCGCGCCGAGCAGCGTCTCCACGTGCCGGGCCGCGGGGCCGGGCAGCGCGTCGGCCGCCCGCAGGACGCCGTGCGCGATGCCAGAGGCGACCGAGCCGAGCAGCGTACGGGTGCCGATGCGGACCTCGGACTGGATTGCGGCGACCAGCGGGGCGAGGTGGGCGTCGAGCAGCGAGGCGCGGAGCGCGGCCAGCAGCGCGGCCTCGTCGGCGACGACCCTTGTCTCGGGAAACCCGGCCAGGGCCAGCGGGTCGCTGGGCAGCACCGCGACGGTGGTCGACCGGCGCAACCCGAGGGTGACCAGCGGACGGTGGTCCTCGAAGTGGATCAGCACGTCGGCGGGGTCGAGCAGCGGCACCCGGCGGGCCGCCGCCCAGCCGAGGACGGCCGGCAGGGCGGCCCAGTAGCTGTACGACTTCCAGGCCAGGGCGGCGCAGGCGTGCGGGGTGCCGCCCCAGCGCAGCGCGGCGGCGGACAGCAGTTCGGGCAGCCGGGTGCCGTCGACGAGGGTGGTGGCCGGGGCCCAGCCGAACCGGTCGGTCACCAGCAGGCCCGGTGCGAGGCCGGGCAGGTCGTCGGTGCCGAACATGGCACGCAGGGTGGCGGTCACCGGGGCGAGCGGCGTGGCGGCCTCCCGCGTGGGCATCACCGCAGTCACCTGATCTCCCCCGCCCCTGGTCTTCCCACCGGAACTCGAGCCAATGAGCTAAGGCTAGCCTAACTTCCGCCTCTGAGTAAGGGAAGCTTCGCCTGGCTGTGGTCGGGAGGCTCCGGTCACTCCGGCGGACCGCGGGTCGATAGGCGGCCGCGCCGCGTACTACCCGGTCGGGGACTGCGCAAACGCGCGGCTCGGGCGTCGGGTCGCGAAATTATTGACGTTTATGAACGAGTTGTCAAGGTAAATGTCGGCAATGTGCCATTCCTGTGCGCGTTCACGTACTGAACGTGAAACTAATACTCCCCGGCGTTGAGGAAGCTGATGACGACCTCTCCCATCGAGCGGGCCGCCGAGTCGTTCGCGGTCGAACTCGCCCGGTACCGGACCGAGCGGGGCCTGTCCAAGAAGCAGTTGGCCACGCTGATGGGCTTCGACCCGTCCTACGTCAGCCACGTCGAGGGGCGCCGGCACCGGCCGACCGAGGACTTCGCCCGCCGGGCAGAGGCCGTCCTGGAGGCCAGCGGCACGATCTGGCAGCGCTTCCGGGAGTACGACGAACTGCGGCACGGCCGTTCCGCCACCCCCCTGCG
>NZ_SMKJ01000041.1:0-31553 GCF_004348615.1 Micromonospora sp. KC207 | reverse complement strand
TGGGAGAAGCGACAGTGGCGCCCCGGCCTCCGGCCGGGGCGCCACTGGTGTCGGTGTGCAGGTCGCCTCTCGGCGCGTGGCGCGACGCGACTCCAGCCGAACGGTATTCCGCGAAGGCATTTCAGGTGAGGCCCGGGGACACTGGGCACACCGACACCCGTCACAACGGACCGGGGCGGGTCGATGTTCCAGCCCCCGACGTGACGGGCGTCACGCTCTCCGGTCGCGGTCCGGTCGGGGCGACGTTTGACCGATTCCGCCTCGGGTAGCTGATCGTCGTGACCGACGAAGCGCCCGTCACGGCCGCCCCGGTGAGCGACGCCGGGCCCGTCGAGGAGCTGGACATCCGGCCCCTCGACGAGTTGCTCGACGACATCTACCGCGGCCAGGAGCGGATCAGCCAGGCGGACATCTACCGCCGGGCCGTCGCCGCCGAGCTTCCCGCGGCGCTGCTCACCCGGATCGCCGCCCTCCCCGAGGGCGAGTACGCGGTGGACGAGGCAGCCGACCTGCTGGGCGGTTCGGTGCCCTGACACCGGCTCGCACGGCCCCGGCCCCGCAGCACCACCCACAGCCGCACCAGCCCCGGCCCGCACCGGCCATCGAGAGCCACGGAGGGGAACGAGATGACCGCCCGCCAGGAGCAGCACCACGAGCACATCGAGGCGCTCGGCCGACCGCCGGAGGGCCTGGACACCACGCCCGAGCCGGACTTCGCCAACGAGCACGACCGCACGGCAGTCGACGCGGACGTGATCACCGGCGAGGACGAGGGCGAGCGCGAACCGGAGTCGCCGCACGGCTGGTCCGGCATGCAGCGCTGACGCCGGGGACGACGGCGCGGAGCGCACGCGGCGGCAGCACAGGGGGGCGACCGGCGGCAGCACAGGCGGCGGCGCGGGACGTACCCGGCGGTAGGCGCAGGACCGAGGGGAGAGGCCGGCAGCGGCCCTCCCCTCCGGCGTACCGGATGGTCAGTCCCTGTGGCGTACCGGATGGTCAGTCCTTGTGGCGTACCGGATGGTCAGTCCTTGTGGTGGTGACGGCCGTCGGCCGCCCGCTGGGCCAGGGCGTAGCCCATCTGGAGGAAGTCGGAGGCCGCGACGGCGGTCAGGGCGGTGGCCACCAGCCGGGTCAGCCGGGGGGCCAGGACCAGGCCGCCGGTGAGCCCGGTCGCCACCCAGACGGCCAGGCAGAACGGGCAGCTCAGCAGCTCGCCGATGGCGTGCCGGGTAGGGCTGCCCGTGTCCCGGACCTGCTCCATCACCTCGCCGCTGCCGATCGGGTGGTCGTAGCGGGTGAACGGGGCGCGCAGCGGGCTGGTGATCGCGTCCTTGGACAGCAGCCGGCTGAGCTTGTGGGTGGCGACGGCGAGCAGCACCACGTCGGCGGTGGCGGGCCGCTCCGGCACGGGCCGGCCTGTCACCCGGACCAGGCCGGTGATCGTGGCGGTCACGCCCGCGTACGTGCCCATCGCGGCGAGGTAGCCGCCCAGCGGGCGGTGCTCGTGCGGCGCGTACGCCTGGCGCAGCCGCGCCACCTTCTGCTTCAGGCGGCTCTCGCTCAACCCGATCTCCTCATCGTCTGCCCGGCGCGGCTCCGCCCGAGGGTCCGTACGCCTGAAGGTCCGTGCGCCACAGGGCCCGCCGCTCAACCGGCGGTCAGGTTGTCGGCCACCTCGCGGGCGAGGTTGGCCAGGGCCTCGTCGGCGAGCCCGGGGTTCGCCCCGCCGGCGGCGCCGGCGAGGTCGAGGAGCACCCGGGCGCCCCCGGCGTCTGCCGACTCGACCCGGATCTCGGCCGACCAGCCGGGCGCGGAGTCGCTGTGCCACCGCGCCCGCAGGTCCCCCGCGTCGACCTCGGGGCGGTTGTCGCCGTCGGCCCGCAGTGGCTCCGGCAGCCAGGCGGCGACGCGGTCCGGGTCGGTCGCCGTGTTGAACACCACCTCGGGCGGCGCGGACATGCCGCGCTCCGCGCGTGCGGCCATCACTCGTCCCGCAGCCGGGCGGGGTCGATCTCCCGCCCGGGGTGCCGGGCCAGGTACTCGGTCTCCAGCTCCGCCGTGCGGCGCAGGTGGTTGGCGAGCGCCGAGTCCGACGCGTGCCGCAGCGTGTCGAGCCGGGTGCGGTGCAGGCTGTGCATCTCGCGGATCAGGTCGTCGTCGGCGAGCTCCGCGGGGTCGATTCCGGGCTCGCCGTCGGTGGACAGGTCGCGCAGGTGGTCCCCGTCCCATTCGGGCATCCGCTGTTCCGGGCTGACGTCCATCGGGCCGGTGGTCCGCCGTAGTGACTCGGTCATCGTCGCCCCCTCGTCTCGGCTGGGCTGGCGTCTAGATGGATGCCCACCCCGGCCCAGGGCAAACCCTCCGAACTACGACGCCGCGTCGGAGAGCGCCCCGCCGCCCGGTACCCTCGATGCCATGAAACGGCTCTGGACACCGGCGTGGATCGCCCGCCACGTGGCCATGGTCGTGCTGGTCGTCGGCTTCCTCGGGCTGGGCTGGTGGCAGATCAACCGGGCCGCCGAGGGCAACGCGCTGAGCTGGGGGTACGCGGTCGAGTGGCCGATCTTCGCGGCGTTCGTGCTCTTCGTCTGGTGGCGTGAGCTGCGGCACGCCCTGCGGTCCGCGCCCGGCGGCGAGCCGGCGGAGCCGACCCCGGCCGACCGGGTAGCGGCGGGCGTGCCGGCCCCGCCGTCCGCCACCCCCACGGGGGTACGCCGACCCGTGCGGGTGTCCCGGGCACCGGTGCCGGTCGACGGCGCGGAGGACGACGACCTGGTCGCGTACAACCGCTACCTGGCATGGTTGAACGCCAATCCGGGCGCCCGGCCCGGTGACTACCCCGGCTGAGGCCGATTCGCGACTACCCGGCGCAGGCCGGTTCGGAAGGACGGACAAGGTGGGCGGAGCCCTTACCCGGTACCGGGTGATCGCCTGGATCGTGGGCGTGGCGCTGGTCGTGCTGGTTCTGGTCGGCATGCCCCTGAAGTACGGATTCGACGAGCCGACCGTGGTGGCGGTCGTCGGCACCGCGCACGGCTGGCTCTACATGCTCTACCTGGCGGCGACGTTCGACCTGTCCCGCCGGGCGGACTGGCCCCTGAAGCGGATGCTGCTGGTGATGCTCGCCGGCACGGTCCCGTTCGTGTCCTTCTACGCCGAGCGGCGGGTCAGCGGCTGGCTCGCTCCGGAGCCCACCCCGGCCGTGGAGCCGGTCGCCGGCTGAGCCCCGGAGCCGGTGTCCGGCCGAGCCCCATCGCCCGGGGGGTCAACGGTCGGGGTGCCAGAACGGCTGCTCGGCGGCGGCCGGGGCCGGACCCCAGCCGCCGTGGCGTACGCCCTCACGGGCCCGGCGCACGGCGCGGCTGACCTGGCCGAACTGTCGCTCGTCGTCGCTGCTGAACAGCAGCACCTGCGCGCCCCGGTGCCAGCCCCACAGCTCGTACGGTGGCGGGCGCCAGCGTTCGCCGGCCACGGCGAGCAGCACCGGCAGCAGGGCGACCGCGCCGAACGCCAGGTACGCCCCGGCGGTGAGCCGTTGCAGCCCGCCGGTGAAGCCGAGCAGCAGCCCCATCCCGGTGATCATGAGAGAGGTCACCGCCACGGCCCGGGTGGCGAGCCGGTCGTGCGGGCCCCGGGCGGCGTGCAGGTGGGTCAGGTCGGCGATTTCCCAGGTGGTGCGGCCGACGGTGAACCGGTCCGCCGTGACGACGATGCCGGGTTGGGCGTAGAGCAGGACGGGGGCCGCGGGGGTCACCCGGGGTGACCGGCGCGGGCGGGTCGAGGAGTCTTCTCCGGTCGCGGTGCCATTCCGGGTCGCGGTGCCTTCTCGGGTCACGGCTGTCTCCCACGGCTGAGGCGCCGGGCGCGGTTCCCGTGACACCGATAAACAGGCAGCGGGATTCCCGGCTTCGGCACCATTCTGTTACCGCAAGGCCAGCCCGGAGCGGCCCTTTCCGGCGTGTTCTCCCGGCCCGGTGGCCGTGCCGCGCCAGCTAGAGACCGACGAGTCCGGCATGTCGTGACATCGCGCCAGAGCCCTCGGCGACATCCGTCCAGAACGACGAAACCGGCCTACCACGCGAAAGCACCCTAGGGGGCGCGTCGCGCTAGCCGCCCGCGCCGCCGCCATCACCATACGTGACCGTCCCTCGTGACCCATCCGACCGTTTCGACACTTTCGCCCCTGCTTCAACTGCGGGCAATTTCCGTCCCGAGATAGGTTGAGCGGGCCGGACCCGGTCGACCGCCGTCCACCCGGACAGCCCCGGGCCGGTGCCGTCGCGGCGTCCGCAAGGCCGTGACGGCCAGTGGGAGAGGAGCCCTCCGCTCTTGTCGTCCCTCAGGAATTCGCTGCGCGCACTGGTGACGGCCGGTCTCGCGGCCGTACTGATCGCCCCGGCGTCGGTGGCTCGGGCCGAGCCGACCCCCGCCGAGCTGACGCGGCGGATCGAGAAGTCCTCGACCGAGTTGGAACGGGTCGTCGAGTCCTACAACAAGCTGACCGAGGACATCAAGGCGAACAAGGCCGCCGCGGCGAAGCTCGCCGCGCGGATCGGCCCGCTGGAGGCGCAGACCGCGCAGAGCCGGGCCGACGTCGGCTCGATCGCCGTCACCGCGTACAAGTCGGGCCGGCTGGACACCGCCAACGCGTTGCTGAGCCCGGGCGGGCCGAGCAACCTGCTGGACCGGCTCGACACCCTCGACCAGCTCAGCCGGCAGCGCCAGCAGCGGATCGCCAGCTACACCGAGAACCAGCGCCTGCTGCTCGACCAGAAGAGGCGGCTGGACGCCACGCTGACGAAGCAGGGCGCGCAGGCCAAGCAGCTCGCCGCCGGCCGCAAGCGGATCGAGAAGGACCTGGCCGAGCTGTACGAGATGCGCCGGCAGGCGTACGGGCGGGCCACCGAGCCGTCCACGCCGAAGGCGCGCTCGGGCGCGAAGTCCGGCGAGAAGGCCCCGGCCGTCTCGGGCCAGGCCGGCACGGCGGTCCGGTACGCGTACGGCGCCCTCGGCAAGCCCTACGTCTGGGCCGCCGACGGCCCCGACGGGTACGACTGCTCCGGCCTCACCTCCGCCGCCTGGCGGGCGGCCGGCAAGTCGTTGCCGCACAACACGAGGATGCAGTGGGGCGTGGTCAGCCACATCAGCCGCAGCGAGCTGCGCCCGGGCGACCTCGTCTTCTACAGCGACCTGGGCCACGTGGCCATCTACGTCGGCAGCGGCCAGGTGATCCACGCGCCGACGTTCGGCCGCAACGTGGAGAAGCGGGACGTCGACCTGATGAGGCCCTACGGGTACGGCCGGGTCCGCTGACCGTTCCGCGACACGACGGCGAACGGCCGGCGTCCCCCTATCGGACGCCGGCCGTTCGCCGTCGTTGCCACCAGCTCAGGCGGCCTGTAGCCCCTCGGCCCGGGCCAGCTCGCGCAGCCGCCCCAGGGCCTGGATCTCCAGCTGCCGGATCCGCTCCCGCGACAGCGAGAACCGCGACGCGACCTCGGTCAGCGAGTGCTCCCGCCCGTCCTCAAGGCCGTAGCGGGCCCGCATGATGCCAGCCGACCGGTCGTCGAGGTGGTTGAGCAGACCCTCGA
The DNA here is from genome assembly GCF_004348615.1 of Micromonospora sp. KC207. NCBI lineage: Bacteria > Bacillati > Actinomycetota > Actinomycetes > Micromonosporales > Micromonosporaceae > Micromonospora > Micromonospora sp. KC207. The sequence continues at coordinate 25,959 of NZ_SMKJ01000041.1, read as the reverse complement.
TGCGCTGCCGCTCCAGGCCGGTGAGGACGATGTCCTCCGGCGAGGGGGCGTCGCTGTCGGCGACCAGGTCGCCGAGATTGGTGTCGCCGTCGTCGCCGACCGGCGTGTCCAGCGACACGGTGTCCTGCGACCAGCGGACCAGCTCGTTGACCCGCTCGACGGTGACGCCGAGTGCCGCCGCGATCTGCTCCGGCTCCGGGTCGCTGCCCAGTTCACGGGTGAGCTGGCGGGCCGTGTTGCGCATCCGGTTGACGTCCTCCACCAGGTGCACCGGCAGCCGCACGGTGCGTTCCTGCTGGGCGATCGCCCGGCTGATCGCCTGGCGGATCCACCAGGTCGCGTAGGTGGAGAACTTGAACCCGCGCTCGTAGTCGAACTTCTCGACCGCCCGGACCAGGCCGGTGTTGCCCTCCTGGATCAGATCGAGCATGGGCATGCCCGAGCGCACGTAGCGCCGGGCGATGGAGACGACCAGCCGCAGGTTGGCGCGGATGAAGAGATCCTTCGCCCGCTCCCCCTCGGCGGCCACCCGCTCCAGGTCGTCCCGGTCGACACCGGCAGGAACGCGGTCCGTCTCGAGCAGGTGCTCGGCGTACAGCCCGGCCTCGATCGACTTGGAGAGGTCGACCTCGGTGGCGGCGTCCAGCAGTGGCGTCCGGGAGATCTCGTGAAGGTAGACTCCGACCAGGTCGCGCTCCTCGGCCACCTCGTCGGTTCGCATGCCGATGTTCTTGTCCACGTTGCCCACGGTCCCCTCGCTCGCGCCGGTCGCCCGGTTCCTTGCCATCCCCACGTCCATCAGCCCTCCCCCGTAACTTCCGCTGTGCCCTCCGGCGCTGACCTGACACCTGCACAACAGTTGAGACGCGTCGGGGATTCCATGTCGTGAGTCGAAAGTGTCACGAATGCCTGAGTAGTAGCTGAGAGCCCGGTCCATGTTTGCTGTCAGCACCCCGAAAGTGGCTCGCCGTTGGCGCCACGGACGGGTCGGCCGATCGACGGAACGTGTCCACCCGTAGGCATGGCACCATCGCCACCCCGGGGCGCACAGCGACCCGCGTCACCGCCGCGCTGCGATCCTGGTCACGGGCTGATACGCGCTGGCGGACCGGTCGGTTCATTCACGGATTCGGAATACCCTCGCCCCGGTTGAACAATCCGAGCCGTGTGGTAAGTCCCACTGCGGACCAGAGGTGACCATCGTCACCGGCCGCGCCGCCGCCCGCGGCGGCACGCGGCGTCGGCGCTCGCCCGGGTGAGGTGCCGCGACGCTCAGGAGGCGAGCAGGTCGAGCGCGCCCCGGACCTGGTCGTCGGCGCGGGCCAGGGCGGCCCGGGCGGCGGGGACCTCGGCACCGGAGACGAGCGACACCAGGGCAGTCTTGAGGTCGCCGTCGGCCTCGTGCAGGACCCGCCGGCAGCCCTCCTCGGCGCAGCCGGTGGCCTCCATCAAGATCGAGATCATCCGGCCGCGCAGCTTGGCGTTGGTCGCCACCATGTCGATCATGAGGTTCGAGTAGACCCGGCCCAGCCGCACCATGACGGCCGTGGAGAACGTGTTGAGCACCAGCTTCTGTGCCGTGCCCGCCTTCATCCGGGTCGACCCGGTCACCACCTCGGGGCCGGTGTCCACCCCGATGAAGACGTCCACCGCCCCGGCGGCCTCGGCCTCCGGGTTGGCGCAGAGCAGCACGGTCGAGGCTCCCTGGGCCCGGGACGCGGCGAGCGCCCCGAGAACGTACGGGGTGCGCCCGCTGGCGGCCAGCCCGACGACGAGGTCGCCCGCGCCGACGCAGTCGGCGGCCTCGGCCGCTCCGCCCCGGTGGTCGTCCTCGGCGTCCTCCACGGCCCGCCACATTGCGTCCCGGCCGCCGGCCAGGTGGGCGCAGAACCAGTGCCGGGGCGAGTTGAAGGTGGGTGCCAGCTCAGCGGCGTCCAGCACGCCGAGGCGACCGGAGGTTCCCGCGCCGAAGTAGTGCACCCGGTGCCCGCCGCACAACGCGGCGACCGCGAGGTCGACGGTGACCGCGATCTCGTCGAGAACCGCCGCGACGGCGGCCGGCACCCGCCGGTCCGCCTCGTTGATGACGGTGAGCACCTCCCGGGTGGACATCAGGTCGAGGTCGACGCTGAGCGGGTTGCGCCGCTCGGTGGGCGCGCCGACCCGGATCACCGGGCGGGCGGGGACCGCGACCTCGCCGGGCTCGACGCGCCCGGCCGTCATCCCCGCCTCCGGCCGGGGCCGACCCGGCGGGCCCGCACCGCGTCGGCGGTGACCTCCAGCGCCCTGCGGGCGCGGGCGCGGTTGCGGGCGGCCACGCCGACGAAGAGACAGTCGATCACGGTGAGCTGGGCCAGCCGGCTGGCCATCGCGCCCGAGCGGTACGTGGTCTCCCGGGCCGCCGTGGTCAGCACGAAGTCGGCGACGTCGGTGATCGGCGAGCGGGGGAAGTTGGTCAGTGCCACCGTGCCGGCGCCCCGGGACCGGGCCTGCTCCAGCACCTCGATCACGTCGGACGTGGTGCCGCTGTGCGAGATGCCCACGGCGATGTCGCCCTTGACGAGCAGCGCGGCCGAGGTGAGGGCGGTGTGCACGTCCGGGAAGTAGAACGCCATGCGGCCGATGCGGTGCAGCTTCTGCTGGAAGTCCGAGGCGACGAAGCCGCTGGCTCCCGCGCCGTAGACCTCGATTCGGCCGGCGCCGACGATCGCCTCGACGACCTGCTCGCAGACGGCCGGGTCGAGCTGCTCGGCCGTCTCCTCGACGGCCCGCGCGTCGTTGAACGCGATGGTGGCGATGATCTGGGCCAGGTCCGCGCCGGGCGGGATGTCGCCGCCGACCACCCGGGCGTCCGGTGGCTCGACCCGGCGGGCGGCCTCGGCGGCGAGCCGGATCCGCAGCTGCGGATAGCCGTCCATGCCGACCGAGCGGCAGAACCGGATGACGGTCGCCTCGGATGTCTCGGCGGCGGTGGCGAGGTCGGTGATGGTGCGCCGGGCGGCGTCCGCCGGGTCGGAGACCACCAACCGGGCCACCCGCTGCTCGGCGGGCGACAGCGAGGGAAGCAGGCCGCTGATGTGGACGATCAGCCCACCCGGCTCGTGACTCGCGGAAATCTTCGGACTCTTCGCCACGGATGAAACTTACTTTCACGGAGCGCAAGCGTCAACCGTGTCTCCGCGTATCGGGAAAAGTACTCCGGACGTTCATGAGTGTTGCGGCCAGAGTGCCATTTCCGCAGCGCTCGGCACCTCCCCCGCCGGGCCCGGCCCCCACGCCGTACGGGGTTGGGCGGCCCGCCGTCCGGCCCCTTCGACAGAACTTCCCAGCCCTCGGGAGCCCGTACCACCGGCGCCCGGCGCCGGCGACGGGGCCGCGCCCACCGGCGGCGTGGGGTGGCCCCGGCCTACGGCAGGGTCGGACCCGCCACGAGCAGCCCCGGCCCCCGGTCCGCGTCGTCGGCGGCGGGGACCGTCCCGGGCGCGGTCGCCGCCTCGGCCGGCACGGTCGCCTCGGCGCCCGCGGCCCCCCCGGCCGGTAGCCACGCGGCCAGGTGGGCCCGGATCTGCCGGGACACCTCCTCGGGCGGGCTGCCGGCGTCGACGACGACGAAGCTGGGGAACTCGGGCAGCGTGCGGTACGCCGTGTCGGCGGCGCTCAGCCAGCCCATCGTCTCGTGATCGGTGCCGCGCCGCTCGATCCGCCGGTACGCCTCTGCCGGGTCCACCGCGAGCAGGAAGGTGACCTGCGGCGGCGGAAAGATCCGGTATCCGGCGCGGGCCAACCGCTCCCAGCGCTGCCCACCGTGCGCCCGGATGCTGGCGTACTGGCAGGCCGAGTAGCGGTCCATGACGGCCGTCCGGCCGGTGACGAGGCAGCTCACCAGAGCCACCGCGATCGCCAGCCAGCGCAGCACGGACTCCACGGCGAGCAGTCCGCTCCGGCCGACCAGCCGCTCGGCGTCGGGGCGGCCGAGCCGCTGGGCGATCCGGCCGAGCCAGCGGCGGCCACCGGCGTTGCGGTGGTACGTCGCCGGGCGACCGGCGGCGGTGAGCGCCTCCGCGAGGTGGTGGGCCTGCGTCGTCTTGCCCGATCCGTCGATGCCGATCAGGGCGACGGCGCGCAGTCGGGCCCTGCCCCGCTGGTCCCGCAGTGATCTGGCCACCTTCCCCAGACTATCGGACCCGCGCTCACCTTCGGAGCTTTGTCCCTTATCACCTTGTTCGCACCCCGAGGGGCGACGCTCAGGTGTGGCCGACCGGAATGCCGGGTACGCAAATCGAATCCGCCTGTCCACGACCACGACCGACGGGAGGGCCACATGGCCGAGCGCGGGGACGAGACCCTGGTACACACGTTGAAGAAGGTCGCCGCCGTGCTCAAACAGTCCGAAATCCCGTTCGCCCTCGGCGGCAGCTTCGCGGTGTACGCCCACGGCGGGCACTCCAGCGAGCACGACGTCGACTTCCTCATCCGGGGTGAAGACGTGGACCGGGCGCTGGCGGCGCTCGTCGCGGCGGGTTTCGACGCCGAGCGCCCGCCCGAGGACTGGCTGGTGAAGGTTTACGACGACGGCCGGATGGTGGACCTGATCCACCGCCCGATCGAGACTCCGGTCACCGACGAGACGTTCGCCGACACGATCGACCGCCCGGTCGATGCGATCCACATGCCGGTGCTGTCCGCGTCCCAGCTCATGGTGCACAAGCTGCTGAGCTTCTCCCAGCACTACTGCGACTTCGCCCGGGCGCTGCCGCTGGCCCGGTCCCTGCGCGAACAGATCGACTGGGAACGGGTACGCAAGGAGACGCAGCACTCGCCGTACGCCGAGGCGTTCCTGGTGCTGCTCGACCGGTTGGACGTGGTGCCGTACGCCGGCGCCGCCAGAGAGAAGGAGACCGCGTGAGCGAGCACCGTGACAGGGCCGCCGGGACCCCCGCCGTCACCGCCGGCCGCCCCGACGAGTACGTGGAGGCCGAGATCCACCGGCTGCTGGCCGAGGACCCGGCCGTCGCCGAGCAGGGGATCACCGTGGTCCGCCGGGAGCGCGGCCTGGTCCTCTACGGCGAGGTGGAGAGCCCGCACCGGCGCGAGGAGATCCTGCGCCGGGTGGCCGAGCGCTTCCCCGACGTGCCGGTCACCAGCGACATCGGGGTGATCCGCACGCAGGCGCCCACCGAAGTCGAACAGTTGCCATGAGGGAGGTCGAAAGGTGATCCGGATCGCCGCGGTGGGCGACGTGCACCTGGACGAAGACGTGGTGGGCCGATTCCGGCCCGCCCTGGACGAGCTGCCCGACTGCGCCGACGTGCTGCTGCTCGCGGGCGACCTGACCCGGCACGGCACCGAGGCCGAGGCGCGCTGCGTGGCGCGGGAGTTCGGCGGGCTGGGGGTGCCGGTGGTGACGGTGCTCGGCAACCACGACCACCAGTGCGACCAGGTGCCGCAGGTGGTCAAGGTGCTGGAGGAGGCCGGCATTCGGGTGCTGGAGGGCGAGGGGATCGTGCTGGAGTTCCCCACCGGGCGGCTCGGTGTGGCCGGGGTGAAGGGCTTCGGCGGCGGCTTCGCCGGCCGGTGCGCCAGCGACTTCGGCGAGCCGGAGATGAAGGCGTTCGTCCGGACCACGAACGAGAGCGCGGAGGCGCTGGGCGCGGCCCTGCGAGGGCTCGACTGCGACCTGCTGGTGGCGTTGACCCACTACTCCCCCGTGCCGGACACCCTGGCCGGCGAGCCGCTGGAGATCTACCCGTTCCTCGGGTCGTACCAGCTCGGGCAGGCCATCGACTCGGCACCGACCGCGCTGGCCCTGCACGGGCACGCCCACGCCGGCAGCGAGCGGGGCACCACCCCGGGCGGGGTGCGGGTCCGCAACGTGGCCCACCCGGTGATCAAGCAGGCGTACAGCATCTTCCACCTGGGAGATCATCTGGACGCCGGGCAGGTTTCCCGGATCGGTCACTCGGGTACTCAGCAACCATGGAGCTGATTCTCTGGATTCTCGCAGTCGTACTCGTGGTCGCCGGTATTCTCGCGCTGTTCCGCCGGCAGATCCTGTGGGGCATCGTCCTCATCGTGGTCGGGCTGTTGGTCGGCCCGGGTGGGGTCAGCATCTTCAACAATTGATGCCTGACCTCGTAACCACCACCGACCCGCTGGGGTCGTCGTGACCGGCTTCGTCCTCCCAGACAGGAGCCATCGGGCAGGACGACCCCAGCGTTGTGCCACCCGGGCGGGTGCCCGGCGCCGGCCGCCGGGCCCCGCGTCACATGACGATTTCGGACAACCTCCGGCGGGCGACCGGGGCGTCGGCCCGGTCTGGAGCTGCTCTACGCGCTGATTCCGATCGCCGGCTGGCTGGTGTGGCGGCGGCCGGCCTTCGGCCTGCGAGCGCGCCGGTCAGCAGCGCGGCACGTTCGGGATGTAACCGTCGTGGCCGGTGTACACGTACGCGTCGGCGATGTACCGGCCGCTGCCGATGCGGTCCCAGATCGAGCTGGTGCCGTACGTGCCGGTGACCGTGGTGCCGCTGGTCTGGCAGTAGATCGTCACCTTCGTCCCGTCCGCGACCGTGCCGACCGAGGAGTACCCGGTGCCCGGGCCGGAGCGGACGGTCAGCGCCGTGCCGCTGGTGTTGACCGTGCCGGAGCCGGTGCTCGACGAGCAGTTGTTGTCGCTGGTGTAGGTCTTGGTGCCCCAGTACAGCGCCAACGCCCCGTTGAACCGGACCTGGATGTCGTTGCCGTTGAGCCGCTGCTCGTAGTGCAGGTGCGGGCCGGTGGAGCCGCCGGTGCTGCCCACCCAGCCGATCACCTTGCCGTAGCCGACGCTCTGACCGACCGAGACGTTGAAGCCGTTGAGGTGGGCGTAGTAGGTGCTGTAGCCGCCGCCGTGGTCGATTCGGACGTACTTGCCGTAGCTGGTGTCGCCGAGGTCGGTCACCCGGTCGACCGTGCCGGGCGCGCTGGCCACCACCGGGTCGCCCTGGTCGTCGGTCCGGTTGAAGTCGATGGCGTACGCCGGGCTGTGGTCGGAGCGGGTCTGACCGGACCAGGACTGGCCGCAGGGGAACGGGACCTTGAAGGTCGGGGCGGCCAGGGCCGGGTTCGCCGGCACCAGGGCCGCCGCGATCAGCACGCCGACCGCCGCGAGGCTGAACAACCGCTTACGCATCCAGCACCTCCGATGTCGATATTCTTCGATCGATTGCTCTCAGCGTGACAGAATTTTGCACCCGCCGGAAGGGGTGGCTGGCAGCCCGAACACCCCTGTCGATGGGAGCGCGCCCAGTAGGGGTGAGCTGGTTTCGGGATTGTTACTCGTCCGTGTCCGACTTGGGGTGGACGCACTTGTATGCAAGCGCTTACATGTGGTGACGCCCATCGGACCGGCGCGGAATCGAGCACGACCGCGTCGGCAAGGAAGGAGAACGGCATGGCGGTCTTTGCCAGACCACGCCAGGCTCTCGCGGTCGCCGGCGTACTGGGGCTGGCGCTCAGCGTCACTGCCTGTGGCACCGGCGACGACAAGAGCAGCGACAAGGCGGACTCCGCAGAGTGTGCCGCGTACGAGAAGTACCAGGGCAACGACGGCAAGAAGGTCACGATCTACTCGTCGATCCGGGACATCGAGGCCGACCGCCTCGACGAGTCCTGGAAGCAGTTCGAGGACTGCACAGGCATCGACATCGACCACGAGGGCAGCGGCGAGTTCGAGGCCCAGCTCGGTGTCCGGGTCGACGGCGGCAACGCGCCCGACCTCGCCTTCATCCCGCAGCCGGGTCTGCTCAAGCGGTTCGTCGACGCGGGCAAGCTCAAGCCGGCCAGTGCCGACACCAAGGCGATGGCCGAGCAGAACTACTCGGCCGACTGGCTGAAGTACAGCACCGTGAACGGTCAGTTCTACGGCGCCCCGCTTGGCTCGAACGTCAAGTCCTTCGTCTGGTACTCGCCGAAGACGTTCAAGGAGAAGGGCTGGACCGTCCCCACCACCTGGGACGAGCTCATCGCCCTGAGCGACAAGGTCGCGGCGAGCGGCACCAAGCCGTGGTGCGCCGGCATCGAGTCCGGTGACGCCACCGGCTGGCCGGCCACCGACTGGATCGAGGACGTCATGCTCCGGACCGCCGGTCCGGAGGTCTACGACCAGTGGACCACCCACGGCATCCCGTTCAACGACCCGCGGGTCGCCGAGGCCCTCGACAAGGCCGGCACCATCCTCAAGAACGAGAAGTACGTCAACGGCGGCTTCGGCGGCGTGAAGAGCATCGCCACCACCTCCTTCCAGGAGGCGGGCACGCCGATCACCACCGGCAAGTGCGCCCTGCACCGCCAGGCGTCCTTCTACGCCAACCAGTGGCCGCCGGGCACCAAGGTGGCCGAGGACGGCGATGTCTTCGCGTTCTACTTCCCGGCGATCGACCCGGCCAAGGGCAAGCCGGTGCTGGGCGGCGGCGAGTTCGTCGCGGCCTTCGCCGACCGTCCCGAGGTCCAGGCCGTGCAGACCTACCTGGCCTCCGGCGAGTACGCCAACAGCCGCGCCAAGATCGGCGACTGGGTGTCGGCGAACAACAAGCTCGACCCGGCGAACGTGCCGAACCCGGTCGACAAGCTCTCCGTGCAGATCCTGCAGGACCAGAAGACCGTGTTCCGGTTCGACGGTTCCGACCTGATGCCGGCCGCGGTCGGCGCCGGGACCTTCTGGAAGGGCATGGTCGAGTGGGTCAACGGCAAGGACACCGCCACGGTGCTCCAGGGCATCGAGAGCAGCTGGCCAAAGTGATCTGAGTCGGTGGTCCGGCCCGCACGCGGGCCGGACCACCGCCTGATCCGAACCCGAGGGAGGGTTGATGGAGTTCGACTTCGCCGCAGAGCAGCCGAAGCTCCTCATGCTGATGTACGGGCTGATCGCGTTCGTCGTGGTCGTCGGGAGCCTGCTGCTGCTCCTCGACGCCGTGCCGTCCTGGTTCGCCCGACGCCGCGAGGCACAGCTGGTCGCCGCTTCGTCGAGCGGGGCTCCACTGCCCCGGCACCGCAAGCCGCAGGAGGGGATGTTCGCGTTCTTCTTCCTGCTGCCGGCGGTGCTGCTGCTCCTCGTCGGCCTGGTCGTCCCGGCCATCCGCACCACGCTGCTGTCGTTCATGGACGGCGGCAGCCGGAACTGGGTGGGCCTGCGCAACTACACCTGGATGTTCTCCGACGACTCGATCGTCCGGGTGCTGATCAACACGCTCGTCTGGGTGCTGCTGGTGCCACTGGTGGCCACGGCGTTCGGCCTGATCTACTCGGTCCTGGTGGACAAGGCCCGGTTCGAGTCGGTGGCCAAGTCGCTGATCTTCATGCCGATGGCGATCTCGTTCGTCGGCGCGGCGATCATCTGGAAGTTCGTCTACGCCTACCGGGGCGACGGGCAGGAGCAGATCGGCCTGCTCAACCAGATCGTGGTCAGCCTCGGCGGCGAGCCGAGGCAGTGGCTGCTGGACTCGCCGCTGAACACCCTGCTGCTGATCGTGATCATGGTGTGGATCCAGGCCGGCTTCGCCATGGTCGTGCTCTCCGCCGCGATCAAGGCCATCCCGGCCGACATCGTCGAGGCCGCCCGGCTGGACGGCGTCACCCCGTGGCAGATGTTCTGGCAGATCACCATGCCAAGCATCCGGCCGGCGCTGATCGTGGTGGTGGTGACGCTGTCGATCGCCACGCTGAAGGTCTTCGACATCGTCAGGACCGCGACCAACGGCAACTACGACACGAGCGTCATCGCGAACGAGATGTACAACCAGGCGTTCCGGTACGGCGAGAACGGGCAGGGCTCGGCGCTGGCGGTCTTCCTGTTCGTCCTGGTGATCCCGCTCGTGATCTACCAGATCCGCAACCTGCGTCAGCAGCGGGAGGGCTGAGATGACCACCACGACGCCCACGCTTCCCGCGGGGGCCCAGGCCACCGGGAAGACCTCCACCGCCGCCGGGCGGGTGCGCAAGCGGCTGAACAGCCGCACCGCGACCCTGGCCTCGATCGTCATCGCGGTGCTGTGGACGATCCCCACCTTCGGCCTGCTCGTCTCCTCGTTCCGGCCGGAGAACCAGATCAAGACCACCGGCTGGTGGACGTTCTTCGGCGACCCGCAGTTCACCCTGGAGAACTACCAGGAGGTGCTGTTCGGCCGCTCCTCGTCCTCGGGACAGTTGGCCAGCTACTTCATCAACTCCCTGGCGATCACCATTCCGTCGGTGCTGTTCCCGCTCGCGTTCGCGTCGCTCGCGGCGTACGCGCTGGCGTGGATCAACTTCCGGGGCCGGGACTGGGTCTACATCGCGATCTTCGCGCTGCAGATCGTCCCGCTTCAGATGGCCCTGGTGCCGCTGCTGAGGTTCTTCTCCACCGGGGTCAGCCTCGGCGGGGTGACCCTGATGCCCGCCTGGGACCTGGTCGACGAGCAGAAGTTCGCCCAGGTGTGGTTCGCGCACACCTGCTTCGCGCTCCCGTTCGCCGTCTTCCTGCTGCACAACTTCATCTCGCAGCTACCCAAGGACCTGATGGAGGCGGCCCGGGTCGACGGGGCCACCCACCCCAAGATCTTCCGCACCATCGTCCTGCCGCTGATCACCCCGGCCATCGCGGCCTTCGGCATCTTCCAGTTCCTCTGGGTCTGGAACGACCTGCTGGTCGCGCTGATCTTCGCCGGGGGCGGCAACGAGACCGCCCCGCTCACGGTCCGGCTGGCCGAGATGGCCGGCAGCCGGGGCAACGAGTGGCAGCGGTTGACCGCCGGCGCGTTCGTCTCGATCGTCGTACCGCTGACCGTGTTCCTGTCGCTCCAGCGGTACTTCGTGCGCGGCCTGCTCGCCGGCAGCGTCAAGGGTTGACCCTCGCGACCGCCGCCGCCCGCGTCCCCGGGCGGCGGCGGTCCGGGTGCCGGAGCGGGGTGAACATGACCAAGATCGATGATGTCGCCCGCCTGGCCGGGGTCTCCACCGCCACCGTCTCGCGGGCCCTGCGTGGCCTGCCGACCGTCTCCGCCGCCACCCGCCACCGGGTCCTCGCCGCCGCCGAGCAACTCCAGTACGCGGTCTCGCCGAGCGCGTCACGGCTGGCCGGTGGGCGGACCGCCACCGTGGCGGTGATCGTGCCCCGGATCACCCGCTGGTTCTTCGCCACCGTGGTCGAGGCCGTCGAGGAGACCCTGCACGAGTCCGGCTACGACCTGCTGCTGTACAACCTCGGCGGCCGGGAACGAACCCGCCAGCGGGTGCTGCGCACCGCCAACCTGCACAAGCGGGTGGACGCCGTGATGCTGGTCGCCACCCCGCTGCGCCGGGCCGAACTGGCCGCGCTCACCGTGCTGGACCTGCCCGGCGTGACCATCAGCTCGGGCAGCGGGGTGCCCGGCTGGCCCTGCGTACGCATCGACGACGTGGCCGCCGCGCGGACCGCCACCCGGCACCTGCTCGACCTGGGCCACCGCCGGATCGCGCACATCTCCGGCGACCCGGACGACGAGCTGGCCTTCACCACCCACCTGGACCGACGCCGGGGCTACCGGGAGGCGCTGCGGTCCGCGGGCATCGAACCCGACCCGAGCCTGGACGTCGAGTCGCAGTTTTCCATCGACGGCGGCGAGCAGGCCACCGCCGAGCTGCTCGCCCGGGGCGAGCCACCGACGGCCATCTTCGCCGCGTGCGACGAGATGGCCATGGGCGCGATCAGCGCGCTGCGTGACGCCGGACTACGGGTCCCGCAGGACGTCAGCGTCATCGGCATCGACGACCACGACCTGTCCGGGGTGCTCGGGCTGAGCACGATCGCCCAGCCTGCGACGGAACAGGGCCGGCTCGCCGCCCGCATCCTGCTCGACCCGCTCGGCGGGCGGGACCTCCCCCCGCTGGGCGGGCAGATCGTCCCCCGCCCGCGCGGCACCGGCCCCGCCGAGCCGTCCGCCGCGCCCGTGATCCTGCCCACCCGGCTCGTGGTACGGGACTCGACCGCCCCGCCCCGGGCAGACTGAACAGATCCGTTCGCCCGCCCCGGGCGGACCAGACGGATTCGTCCGAGTGCCGGCTGGGAAACAACAGGACCGGGACGGCTTCGACACACGGGAGAAGGCTCTGAACACCGACGCGACCCCCCAGGAACAGTCCGCCGGCCCCGCCACCGCCTGGTGGACCGAGGCCGTGATCTACCAGATCTACCCGCGCTCGTTCGCCGACGCGAACGGCGACGGCATCGGGGACCTGCCGGGCATCACCGCCCGGCTCGACCACTTCGTCGAGCTGGGCGTGGACGCCGTCTGGCTGTCGCCGTTCTACCCGTCGCCGCAGGCCGACGCCGGGTACGACGTGGCGGACTACCGCGACGTGGACCCGCTCTTCGGGCGGCTCCCCGACGCCGACCGGCTGATCGCCGAGGCACACGCCCGGGGGCTGCGGGTCATCGTCGACCTGGTGCCCAACCACACGTCGTCGGCGCACCGCTGGTTCGTCGCGGCCCTCGCCGCCGCACCGGGCAGCCCCGAGCGCGCCCGGTACGTCTTCCGCGACGGCCTCGGGCCCGGCGGCGACCAACCGCCGAACGACTGGACCAGCGTCTTCGGCGGCCCGGCGTGGACCCGGGTCACCGATCCCGACGGCCGCCCCGGCCAGTGGTACCTGCACCTGTTCGACACCGGGCAGCCCGACCTGAACTGGGACAACCAGGAGGTCCGCGCCGAGTTCCTGGGCGTGCTGCGGTTCTGGCTGGACCGGGGCGTCGACGGCTTCCGGGTGGACGTGGCGCACGGCCTGATCAAGCAGGCCGACCTGGCGAACTGGCAGGAGCCGCAGGAGATCCTCTCCGGCAGCGAGGTCGACAAGCCGCGCCCGCCGATGTGGGACCAGGACGGCGTCCACGAGGTGTACCGGGACTGGCGCAGCCTGCTCGACACCTACGACGGCCAGCGGATCCTGGTCGCCGAGGCCTGGGTGGAGCCGGCCGAGCGGCTGGCCCGCTACGTGCGGCCCGACGAGATGCACCAGGCGTTCAACTTCGAGTACCTCCAGGCGTCCTGGACCGCCCCCGCCCAGTACGCGGTGATCACCCGATCGCTGGAGGCCACCGACGCCGTCGGGGCACCCACGACCTGGGTGCTGTCCAACCACGACGTGGTCCGGCACGCCTCCCGGCTGGGCCTGCCCGTCGGCACCCCCCGCCCGAACGGCATCGGCATCGGCGACCCCCAGCCGGACGCCGCGCTGGGCCTGCGCCGGGCCCGGGCGGCCACCCTGCTGATGCTGGCCCTGCCCGGCTCGGCCTACCTCTACCAGGGCGAGGAGCTGGGCCTGCCGGAGCACATGACACTCCCCGACGACGTGCGGCAGGACCCGACCTGGGAGCGCAGCGGGCACACCGAGCGCGGCCGGGACGGCTGCCGGGTGCCGATCCCGTGGGAGGCCGACGCGCCGTCGTACGGGTTCGGGCCGACCGACGCCAGCTGGCTGCCCCAGCCCCCGCTGTGGGCCGAGTACGCCCTCGACCGGCAGCGCGGGGTGCCCGGCTCGACGTACGAGATGTACCGGACCGCGCTGCGGCTGCGCCGCGAGCACGGGCTCGGCCGGGGCACCCTGTACTGGCTCTCCTCCGGCGACGAGGTGGTGAGCTTCCGCAACGGCGACGTCACGGTGCTGACGAACTTCGGCCAGGCGCCGGTGCCCCTGCCGGCCGGGGCGGAGTTGCTGCACGCCAGTGCCCCACTGCCCGATGACGGCACGGTCGGGCAGGACGTCACCGTCTGGTTCCGCACCGCCTGACGGGTGAGAGGGGGCCCCTTCTCTACCCCAGGCGTCAACAAGGGGCCCCTGCTTACAAGCGTTCCGCCCGGGTGTGCAGCAGGTCGCGCACGGCGGCGACGTCCCGGGGCGACGTACGGGAGGCCAGCCAGTACATGACCCCGGTCGGCACGAAGAAGAGCTGGAACACGGCCAGCCCGACGGCGTAGTTCAGCGGCGGCGGGAACGCCGCCCGCAGCCCGTGGAAGGCCAACCCGACCAGCCCGTTGCCGGCGGCCCGGCCGACCCCGTTGACCAGGTTGCCGAGGCTGTACACGGTGCCCCGGTGCTCGGGCGGGTTGACGTCGGCGATCAGGGCGAACCAGTTCGGCGAGTTCGCCGAGGTCAGCGCCAGGGCGAGCACGGCGGTGAGCAGGCTCAGCCCGACCGTCGGCTCGGTGACGACGCTGGCCAGCACCGCGCCGGCCACCGCGCCGGTGCCGCCGCCCTCGGGCACGTCGATGCGGATCGGCACGAAGAACAGGACCAGGTAGAACGGCAGGGCCGCGAGGATGCCCACCGCCGCGACCAGCGCCCTGCCCCGAGGGGTACGCCGCTGCACGGCGTCGCCGACCAGGCCGCCGACGATCGAGAGCACCCCGCCGAGCTGGAACAGGGTGGCGAAGACGCTGCCGACGACGACGGCGGTGGCCGCCGAGTAGCCCTGGGCCTCGGCCCGCTGGGCGAACAGCACCGGCAGCCAGACCAGCGAGCCGAAGGCGGCCTGGGCGGTCAGCCCCTGCAGGACCAGCCAGCGGTTGGTCCGCCGGGCCAGGATGCCCGGCAGGTCGGCCCGGGTGATCCGGTAGTCGTACTCCGCGCCGCCGGCCAGCGCGCCGGCCAGCTCCGGCTCGCTCTGCCCGCGCCGGATGTCGTACGTGAACAGGTACGCCGCCGTCGCCGCCAGCCCGACCACGGTGAGCAGCCAGAACGGCCGCCGCCAGTCGGTGGCCCCGAGCAGGCCGCCGACCAGCGTCCCGGCCAGGGTGCCGACGCCCTGGGACAGCCCCCAGAAGCTCATCACCAGGCCCCGGCGGCGCGGCGAGATCAGGTCGGTGACCACGGAGAAGCCGACCGAACCGACCGCGCCGAGGCCGACCGCCGCGACGAGCTGGGCGGCCAGGAACGCCGGGTAGCTCTGGGCCAGCGCGCTGCCGCCGGTGCCGGCCGCCCAGACCAGGGTGCCGACCATCAGCAGCGGCTTGCGGTCGGTGCGGTCGCCGACGTACGCCCAGCCGACGGCGGCAACCGCGCTGACCAGGAAACTGACCGCGGTGACCAGCCCGAGCAGCCGCTGGGACGCCCCGAGCGAGCCGGCGATCGGGCCGTACAGCGGCGGGACGAGACCGATCGCCACGTTGTCCAGGGACGCGAGCAACACGAACACCAGGACGCTGTACGACCGGTGCGCCGCCCCGCCGCCCCAGCCCCGCCGCACCGCCAACCGACCTGTCACGGGCCCAGCATGCCCGAGGGTCAGGCCGGGCGGTCGAGCACCCGGTCGCGGGCCGTCGCGTACCGGTCGCGGACGACCGGGACACCGTCGGCTTCGTACTCCTCGGTGCCGGCCAGCGACCAGGCGGGCGGGGTGTCGCCGCCCAGGGCCAGCCAGGCGGCCTGGCGGGCCGCCCCGTCGGCGACGTACTCCCCCGGCGGCGGCACGACCACCGGGCGACCGAAGACCTGCGGCGCGATGCGGCGCACCGCCGCCGACCGGGCCCCACCGCCGACCAGGATCACCCGCTCGGCCCGGCAGCCCTGCGCGGTAAGCGCGTCGAGGCCGTCGGCGAGCGCGCAGAGCATCCCCTCGACCGCCGCGCGGGCCAGGTGCGCGGGTGTCGAGGTGCGCAGGGTGAGCCCGTGCACCGCCCCGGTGGCCGACGGCCGGTTCGGGGTCCGTTCCCCCTCCAGGTAGGGAACCATGACCAGGCCGTCCGCGCCGGGCGGGGCGGACAGCGCCAGGTCCGACAGGTCGTCCAGGCCGACCCCGAGCAGGGTGGCGGCGGCGTCGAGCACCCGGGCCGCGTTGAGCGTGCAGACCAGCGGAAGGTACCGGCCGGTGACGTCGGCGAACCCGGCGACGGTGCCGCTCGGGTCCGCCGTGGGCGCGTCGGCGACGCTGAACACGGTGCCGGAGGTGCCGATGGAGACGACCACGTCGCCGGGGCGGGCCCCGACGCCGAACGCGGCGGCCGCGTTGTCCCCGGCCCCCGGGCCGAGCAGCGCCCCGCCGGGCCCCCCGTCGGCGGCGAGCACCGCCGGGGCGAGGGCCCCGGCGGCCTGGGTCGGCCCGAGCACGACGGGCACCTCCAGCCGCCGGCCGAAGGCCCGTTCCAGCAGGTCGAACCGGTATTCGCCGGTGGCCGGGGACCAGTAGCCGGTGCCGCTGGCGTCGCTGCGGTCGGTGCGCAGGGCGTCCAGGCCGGGCGCGCCGGCCAGCCGCCACGTCAGCCAGTCGTGCGGCAGGCAGACCGCGGCCACCCGGTCGGCGTTGGCCGGTTCGTGCCGGGCCAGCCAGCGCAGCTTCGTGGCGGTGAAGCTGGCCACCGGGACGACGCCGACGGCCTCGGCCCAGAACCGCCCGCCGGCCTCGCCGCCGCCGGCCTCCTCGATCAGGTCGGCGGCGGCACCGGCGGACCGGGTGTCGTTCCACAGCAGGGCCGGCCGGACCACTTCGCCCGAGCCGTCGAGGCAGACCATGCCGTGCTGCTGGCCGGCGACGGAGACGGCGGCGACGTCGGCCAGCCCGCCGGCCTGCGCCACGGCGGCCTCCAGGGCCGCCCACCAGGCCGCCGGGTCGACCTCGGTGCCGTCGGGGTGGGCGGCCCGGCCGGTACGGACCAGCGCGCCGGTCTCCGCGTCGCGGATCACCAGCTTGCACGACTGGGTGGACGAGTCGAACCCGGCGACCAGAGGCATGGCGGCGGCCTCAGCGGGCGCCGAGCACGTGCTCGACGGCAAGCTGGTTGAGCCGGACGAAGTGGAAGCCGCGCGCGGCGGCGGCGTCGACGTCGTACTCCTCGAAGGCGGAGCGGTCGGCGAGCAGGTCGGCGTAGCTCTCGCCGGGCGCGACGGTCGGCACGGCCAGGTCGCCGACGCGGCTCGCCGCGAGGGCCTCGGCCACCTCCGGGTCGGCCCGGAACGCCGCGGCCCGCTCCTTGAGCAGCAGGTAGGTGCGCATGTTCGCCTCGGCCGAGGCCCACACGCCGGTGAAGTCCTCGGTGCGCGACGGCTTGTAGTCGAAGTGCCGGGGGCCGTCGTAGGCGGGGCCGCCGTCGGGGCCGCCGTTCTCCAGCAGGTCCACCAGGGCGAACGCGTTCATCAGGTCGCCATGGCCGAAGACCAGGTCCTGGTCGTACTTGATGCCGCGCTGGCCGTTGAGGTCGATGTGGAACAGCTTGCCCTGCCAGAGCGCCTGGGCGATGCCGTGGGTGAAGTTGAGCCCGGCCATCTGCTCGTGGCCGACCTCGGGGTTGAGGCCCACCATCTCCGGGCGCGCCAGGGTGGAGATGAACGCCAGCGCGTGACCGACGGTGGGCAGCAGGATGTCGCCGCGCGGCTCGTTCGGCTTCGGCTCGATGGCGAAGCGCAGGTCGTAGCCGGAGTCGACGACGTACTGGCAGAGCAGGTCGACGGCCTCGCGGTAGCGGTCCAGCGCCGAGCGGATGTCCTTGGCCACGTCGTACTCGGCGCCCTCCCGGCCGCCCCACATGACGAACGTCTTCGCGCCCAGCTCGGCGGCCAGGTCGACGTTGCGCAGCACCTTGCGCAGCGCGTACCGACGCACGTCGCGGTCGTTGCTGGTGAAGCCGCCGTCCTTGAACACCGGGTGGGTGAAGAGGTTGGTGGTGACCATCGGGACGACCAGGCCGGTCTCGTCGAGGGCCTTGCGGAACCGGGCGAGCTGGGCGTCGCGGGCGGCGGCGTCCGCGCCGAACGGGATCAGGTCGTCGTCGTGGAAGGTGATCCCGTACGCGCCCAGCTCGGCGAGCTTGTGCACCGCCTCGACGGCGTCCAGCTCGGGGCGGGTGGCGTCGCCGAACGGGTCACGGGCCTGCCAGCCCACCGTCCAGAGGCCGAAGGAGAACTTGTCGGCAGGGGTGGGACGGGGTGCCATGGCAGACCTCCGGTAGCTATTTGTTCAGTGGTTGAATTATTTGGCGCACGTGTGGCAGTGTCAAGGGGTGACCCGCCCCGCTCCTGTCTCCGGGGCGGTCCGCCAGGGCAGCCTGCGCGAGCTGAACCTCGCAGTGGTGCTCGGCCGGATCGCCGCCGCGCACCGCCCGCCGTCCCGGGCCGACGTGGCGGCCTCGACCGGCCTGACCCGGGCCACCGTCTCGGCCGTCGTCGACGACCTCATCGCCGGCCGGCTGGTCGCCGAGTCGGAGCCGGCGCCGCGCACCGGGGCCGGGCGGCCGGCACGCGGGCTGGTGCTGGCCGGGTCCGGCCCCGCCGGTCTCGGTCTGGAGATCAACGTCGACTACCTCTCCGCCTGCGTGGTCGACCTGGCCGGCCGGGTCCGGCACCACACCGTCCGCCGGGCCGACCTGCGTCCCGTGTCCCCTGCCGACGCCCTCGCCCGGCTCGTCGCGCTGGCCGCCGCCGCGCGGGCCGACGCCGAGCAGCAGGGCCTCACCCTCGCCGGGGTCGCCCTCGCCGTCCCCGGGCTGGTCGGCGACGCCGGGCTGGTCCGGCTCGCCCCGAACCTCGGCTGGCGCGACGTCGCCGTCCCCGAACTGCTGTCCGGCCACCCGCCGCTGGTCAAGCCGGTGCCCGGGGTCCCGGCGCTGGTCGTCGACAACGAGGCCAACCTGGCCGCCGTCGGCGAGCTGCACGCCGACCCGGCCGGGCCGGCCAGTTTCCTGCACGTCTCCGGCGAGGTGGGCATCGGTGCCGGGATCGTCCTCGACGGCGCGCTCTTCCGGGGCGTGCGGGGCTGGAGCGGCGAGATCGGTCACATCCCCGTCCAGCCGCAGGGGCGGCCCTGCCGCTGCGGCGGCAGGGGTTGCCTGGAGCAGTACGCGGGCCAGGAGGCCGTGCTCGCCGCCGCCGGGCTGGACCGGGCGGACCTGCCGGCGGACACCGCCGCCGCCCGGCTGGCCAACCTCGCCGCCGCCGAACACCCCGCCGCCCTGGCGGCCCTCGCCGAGGCGGGGCAGGCCCTCGGGGTCGCCGTGGCCGGCGTGGTGAACCTGCTGGACCTGGACACCGTGGTCCTCGGGGGCGGCTACGCGCGGCTCACGCCCTGGCTGCGGCCGGCCGTGCTGGCCGAGGTGTCCCGGCGGGTGCTCACCGCCGGCTGGGCGCCGGTCACCGTCCGCCCGGCGGCGCTCGGCCCCGAGGCCGCCGTGGTCGGCGCGGCCGGCTCGGTCGTCCGACGGATCGTCGCCGACCCGGTCGGCTGGCTGGCCCGCCCCGGCTGACCTCCCCTCTGCCCGGTGGGCGCGTCCACCGGGGCGGGGGCCGCAAGCCGCTGCTGGCCGCCCGCGGCACCGCACCGGCCGAGCATCCCCGCGCCTGCGCGTACCCGCGGCCGGCCCAAAAGGCCGCCGCCGCGCGCTGACTCCGGGATCAGGCGGTACGGGCCACCGCGGGGTCCCCGGCCGACCAGCCGCCGCCCTGGGTGGCGTCACCGGGCCAGCCGCCCGGCGCGGCGTCCGCCGCCGGGCGGGCCCGGGGCCCGTCCCCGGCCGACCAGCCGGCCGGCCGTTCCCCCGCCGGCCAGCCCTCGGGGCCGGCCCGAGACGCCCACTCGTCCGCCCGGGTCTCGGCGGCTGACTCCGCCGACGGCGGCTCCGGGGGGTACCGGAGCCGGGCCACCTCGTCGAACGCCTGGAGCCCGCCGAGCAGGGCCTGTCGCCCCTCGGGGGTCATCCCGGACAGGATCGCCGCCAGCCGCTGCCGGCGGTCGGCCCGCAGCTCGGCGAGGAGCTTCTCGGCCTCCTGCGTGAGGTGCAGGGAGATCTCCCGCCGGTCGGACCGGCCCGGCTCGCGCTCCAGCATGCCCGCCGCCACCAGCCGGTCGCAGAGCCGGCTGGCCGAGGAGAGCAGCATGTCGAGCAGCGTCGCCAGCCGTCGCAGGTTGATCCCGTCGTGCTGCTCGACCACCATCACGGCGCGCAGTTGCGCGCCGGAGAGCCGGCTCGTGGTCCGCTCGCGGGCCGCCTCGAAGACCGTGAGCAGGGTGCCGGCCGCCGCATCGAGGGCGGCGGCCATACTCGCTTCTGGTCCCTGGGGACCGTGTTCTTCGGCCATGTTGGGCAAGAGACTACCCGGCGTCCCTGGTCGCCGGCCCCTCCGAACAGAGGAGTGACGATGAGCGGCGCGCAGGGCCGGGCCCGTCGTACCCTGACCGAGGCGCCGGCCGACCTGCTGATCGACCGGCTCGCCGAAGATCTCGAACGGTCGTACGGGATCACGGAGATAGAACTCCTCCAGGTCGACTACCGCCTCTCGGCGCTGCTGCCGCTCACCGAGGGTGAGCCGATCGAGGCCCCGGGGCACCCGGCCTGGCGCTGCTTCGACCACCAGGAGCCGATCGTCGCCGGGCGGACCGGCTACCTTCCGGTCAGCATGCGCGGGGACCGGCGGGGAGTGCTCCGGGTGGCGCCGCTGCCCGGCGATCCGGCCGCCGTGGGCGAGCTGCTCGGGATCGCCACCGCGCTCGGTCACGAGCTGGTCGCGGTGAACGATGGCACGGACGTCTACCGGGCTGCCCGCCGCAGCCGCCGGCTCACCCTCGCCGCCGAGATGCAGTGGGAGCTGCTGCCCGGGCGGAGCCGGATCCGCCCGTCGTTCAGCCTGGCCGGCCAGCTCGAACCGGCGTACGCGGTGCGGGGCGACAGCTTCGACTGGTCCGACGACGGGCACCGGCTGTGGCTGTCAACGATCAACGGGATGGGCGAGGGCGTACAGGCCTCCGTGCTGACCGCCCTGGCCACGCACGCGCTGCGCAATGCCCGCCGGGGCGGGCTGTGCCTGGCCGACCAGGCCGCCCTCGCCGACCAGGCGGTGTACGCGCTGCACCGGGGCGCGCAGCACGTCTCGGCGCTGCTGCTGGAGCTGGACCTGGCCAGTGGCGTGATGACGGTGGTTGACGCGGGATCGCCCCGGCTGGTGCTGCTGCGCGACGGGGAGGTGGTGGAGCAGCCGCTGGAGGCGCAGTTCCCGCTCGGCATGTTCGACGGGACCGACTACCGGGAGCAGCAGTTCGCGCTGCGGCGCGGCGACCGGCTCTTCGTGCTCAGCGACGGCGTCGTCGAGGCGACCGGGCAGAACGCCCAGTACGGCGAGACCGCGCTGGACCGGTTCCTGCGCCGGACCGGCCCGATGGAGCCGCTGGACGCGGTCCGGTCGCTGATCGGCGACCTGCGGGCGTTCGTCGCCGGTGACCTGATCGACGACGCGGTGGTGGTCTGCCTGGACTGGATGGGCCCGCAGCCCTGACCGGCCGGCGTCCAAGACCGGCCGGCGTCCGGGACCGCGCGGCTGCCGCCCGGGACACCCGCCGGGTTCAGTACGCGCCCCGGCTCCGCACCACCGCGCCGAAGGTTTTCCACAGGATGGTCAGGTCGGCGGCGAGCGACCAGTTCTCCACGTAGTAGAGGTCGAGCCGGATGCCGTCCTCCCAGCTCAGGTCGGATCGGCCGCTGACCTGCCAGAGGCCGGTCATCCCGGGCTTGACCAGCAGTCGCCGGGCCACGTCGCCGTCGTAGCGGGCCACCTCGGAGGGCAGCGGGGGGCGCGGGCCGACCAGGCTCATCTGCCCGAACAGCACGTTCGCCAGCTGGGGCAGCTCGTCGAGCGACCACTTGCGCAGCACCCGGCCGACCCGGGTCACCCGGGGGTCGTCGCGCATCTTGAACATGAGGCCGTCGGTTTCGTTGCGGGTGGCCAGCTCGGCGAGCAGGGCGTCGGCGTTGACCACCATCGTGCGGAACTTGAACACCCCGAACTCGCGGCCGCCCTGGCCGACCCGGATCTGCCGGAACAGCACCGGCCCTCGGCTGTCGAGCTTGATCGCCAGCGCGATCACCGCCAGCAGCGGCAGCAGCAGGGCCAGCGCCACGGCGGCGGCGGACCGGTCGACGAAGCCCTTGACCAGCTTGCGGGCCCCCCGGAACTCGGGGGCCTCCACGTGGATCAGGGGCAGGCCGGCGACCGGCCGGGTGTGGATGCGGGGGCCGGCCACGTCGGTGAGCGCGGGCGCGACGACCAGGTCGACGCCGGTGCCCTCCAACTGCCAGCCGAGCCGCCGCAGCCGGGTCGCGGTCAGCTCGCCGGAGGCCGTGACGGCCACGGTGTCCGCGCCGATCGCGGTGGCCGCCTCCGGAATGCCCCGGAACGAGCCCACCACCGGCACGTCGCCGAGCCGCTGCGGCACCGGCGCCAGCAGCGCGTCCGGGATGCAGGCCCCCACCACGTGGTAGCCGGCGTATGGCTCGCGGCGGAGCTGGTGCACCAACTCCAGCACGTGCGCGGTGTCGCCGACCACCAGCACCTTGCGCGACCAGCCGCGCCCCCGGGACCGGGCCCGGTGCAGCCGTTTGCGAGCGGCGAACCGGGCGACCTCCAGGCCCAGCATGCCGACCGCGAACGAGATGGCCAGGAAGCCCCGGGAGACGCCGACGTCGGCGATGTAGCCGGCGATGGCGGTGCCACCGGCGAGGCGCAGGCTCGCGCTGCCCACCCGCCGGTACTCGTCGGCGCCGTAGCCCAGCACGCGGTCGTCGTAGCAGCGCAGGACCTTCAGCGAGAGCAGCCAGGTGAGCAGCAGCGCGGGGGCGACGACCACGTACGGGATCTCCGAGCCCACCGGCTCCTCGTCGCCGAAGCGGGCCACGTAGCCGATCAGCACGGCGACCGCCAGCACGGCGGTGTCCAGCACGACCAGCATTCGGACGTACGCCCGCTCGTCGACGCGGGCCACCGGCCCGCCCCGGTCAGCACCAGGCCGCGCTGGCGTCCTGGTGGCGGTCAACAGCGTCGCCGACGTCACCAGCCCTCCCCACTCTGCTGAGAAAGACCCCGGCCGTTGTCCGGTCCCTCCTACGGGACCGACGCCGGGGCACCTCGACATCTTCTCGTATAACTATGGTCACCGATTGATACCGACGTATTGCCGTCAGTTTTACTGATGGCCCGTGCCGGAAGGGTGGCGTACCGCAACGGTTCCGCTCGCGCGGGCGCGTCACCGCCGCCGGTCCAGGGCTCAGCGAGGCGCGTTCGGGCGCAGCGCGATCGCCTTGAGGAAGATGTCACCGATCTTGGTCGGATCTTCGGTGATGAAGCTGCCGCCCCCGGTGACCTTGGTGATCGAATCCAGCTCGGACTTGCTGACGTCGTTGCCGATACCGATGATCACGACCTGCACCGGCCGCTCCGGATCGGCGACCTGCTTCAGCTCGGCGAGCAGCTTCTGCTGGGAGATGCCACTGGCGTCCTCGTTCTTGCCGTCGGTGAACAACACGACCGAGTTGACCCGCCCCGGCTCCCAGCCCTCCTGGACCGTTTTGTAGGCGGCCAGCATCGTGTCGTACAGGCCGGTGTCGCCGCTGGAGGGCCGGATCGTGGCCAGCCCCTGCTCCAAGCGGCTGCGGTTGCTGGAGAGCAGGTTGATCGGGACCAGCTCCCGGTAGTCCAGGGTGCCGACCAGCTCGGTGGAGAAGGTCCAGAGCCCGATCGACCAGGAGTCGTCGAAGAGGTTCAGGCCCCGGCTGGCCGCCGCGACCGTGACCTGCTCCCGGGTGGCGTTGTTGGCGCTGGGCACCGGCTGCTTCATCGAGCCGGAGACGTCGATGACGCAGAGCATCCGGCCGGACTGGGTGGCGATGGACCAGCTGGAGACGGCCCGATCGATCGCGACGGGGTCCAGGCCACCGGCACCGTTGCCACCCGGCGCCGGCGCGCTCGCCGCCCTACCCGCCGGGCTCGGCGCGCCCCGCGGGGCCTTGAAGCCGTCGCCCCAGCTGCCGTCCGGCGCGCGCAGCGACCGCCCGGCCAGCCGGTTGCGGAAGCCCGGCGTGGTGAGCACCTCGAACAGCACCTTCGCGGCGGACTGCTTCGCCGGCTCGATCCCCGGCAGCACCGCGTACGGGTAGTCCAGCGGCATCGGCGACGGTTCGAGGTAGAGCGCCGCCAGCGGGATCGGCGGCTTCCGCTCGTTGTACGCCATCACGTCCTCCTCCGACAGCGCGGCGGCACCGAGGCCGGAGGCGATCGCCGTCGGATCGGAGGAGCGGGGGAACCGGGCCAGCAGGTCCTCGCGAAGCGCGGAGCGGCCGGTGGCCAGCGCCCGCAGCGCGCCCGTGGTGGCCTGCTGCGCGTTGCCGCCCGCCCCGCTGGCCGCGGCGGTCAGCGACAGCAGCCCGGACAGGCCGGCCGCGTCCTGGGTCGGCTCGACGATCCCGGCCCGGATCGGTTTGCTGCTGCCCACCTGGCGCAGCAGGTCGGTCCAGGTCAGCTTCTTCTCCGGCCAGCCGAACCGGGACTCGGCGACCGGCTCGGGCACCGCCACGACCACCGGGCTGCGGGCGATGGACGCACCGTTGCCCGGGGCGAACGCGGTGGCCCCGGCGTTCTTGAGCCGCAGCAGCCAGGTCGAGGAGTCCGGCACCCAGACGTCCGGGGTGACCGCCGTACCACTGGCCTGGCCGACGCCGGCAAGCTGCACCCCGTGCTTGCCCGCCAGCGCGGCGGCGACGTCCACCGGCTCGGACTCCACGGCGTTCACGGAGATGCAGGTGCCGCCGACCGCCGCGCCATCGGCTACCCACTGGGCGGCGGCAGCCTGCACTGCCGGGGCCAGCTCGGGGGCCACCGCCACCGAAAGCTGGATCTGCCCCGAACAGGCGGGCTGGACCAGCCCCCGGTAACCGAACCAGGCACCCGCGATGACGACGACGAGCGCCGTCGCCGACGCGACGGCACCGGCTCCGCGGATACTTGACTGCATACGATGGCGGCCTGACACGGTGACCATCTTGCGGACCCGTCGCAGGTAGTGCCACGTCCGTTCGGACGAAAGTTACTCAGGAGAGACAGACTTCATCACTTTCGTGACACTGGGTGATCATCCGGTTCCCCGAGGGTTGCCGGCCCGCCCCGGAACAGGGCCGAACCCATCGAACCGCGTCCCGCCCCGAAACCGGTGACCGCGCCGCCGGGGCCTGTCGTCAGGGCCGGACGCAGGTCGGGCTGGACACCGCGACGGGCTCGCCCACCGGTTCCGGAATCCCCGTGTTGGCATCCACCCGGAACACCCGGACCATGTCGGCGCGCTCGTCGGCGACGTAGAGGTGCTCGCCGGTCAGGGCGAAGTGCCGGGGCCACTCCCCGCCGGTCTCCACCTCCGCGACCAACTCGGGCAGCTCACCGGCGACGGCGAAGACCGAAAGGGTGCCGATACCCCGGTTGCCGACGTAGAGGAAGCGCCCGTCCGCGCCGACGGCGATCTCCGAGGGCTGGACGTGACCGGCCCGCGCGCTGGCGTCCACCCGGCCCCGCTGGTGCAGCGCCCCGCCCCCGGTCAGCTCGTACGCGGTGACCGTGGCGTCCAGCTCGCCCACCAGCCAGCAGCGCCGGCCGTCGGGGTGCCGGGTCAGGTGCCGGGGGCCGGCGCCCGCCGCGGTGCGCACCCGGGGCGCCCGGGGCACCAGCCGACCGGAGGCCGCGTCGAGGTCGTACCGGTACACCGAGTCGGTCCCGAGGTCGACGGCGAACAACGGCCCGGCGTCCGGCGCCGGGGAGACCATGTGGCAGTGCGCCTTCTCCTGCCGCTGCGGGTCGGGCCCGTGCCCGGAATGCGCGACCAGGTCGGTGCGCTCGCCCGGCACGCCCTCCGGGTCGAGTGGGAACACCGCCACGCTGCCGCCGCCGTAGTTGGCCACCACGAGGTGCCCGCCGTCCGAGGTGACCGCCAGGTGGCAGGGCTCGGCGCCGCCGGTGCCGCGCACGCCGATCGGGGTCAGGTCGCCGTCCGGGCCGACCCGGAACGCGCTGACCTTCCCCTCGGGCAGTTCGTTGACGGCGTAGAGCACCGGCCGGGCGGGGTGCCGGACGAGGAAGGACGGCGAGGGGGTCACCGCGACGGTGCCGAGCGGGGTCAACGCGCCCTGTCTCTTATACACACCTGACTCTGCCGACGAAGCTAGAAGTGTAGATA
>NZ_SMKJ01000419.1:0-4210 GCF_004348615.1 Micromonospora sp. KC207 | reverse complement strand
GGTCAGTGGTCGGGACGTCGGGGCGGAACGTCGGCGGCGGGGTGGTCGTCGGGCACCCGGTTGAGCAGGACGTCCAGCGGGACGGGGCGGCCCAGGTGGAAGCCCTGGCCGGCGTCGACGCCCAGCCGGCGCAGCGCGGGCACCAGCGCGTCGCGGTCGACCGACTCGGCGACCGTGCGCATGCCCAGGCCGTGCGCGGCGCGCACGACCGCGTCGATGAGCACCGGGTCCGCGCCGCCCCGGTCGGCCTGCCGGACGAAGTCACCGGCGATCTTGACGGTGCTGAACGGCAGGTGCTTGAGGTAGGCGAACGAGCCGAACCCTGCCCCGAAGTCGTCCAGGCTCAGCCGGCAGCCGGCGTCGCGCAGCGTACCGGCCAGGTTGCGCACCGCCGCGACGTTGGTGATCGCCGCGGTCTCGGTCACCTCCAGGCCCAGCCGGCGGGCCTCGACGCCGGCCGTGCGCAGCCGACCCACCACCCAGTCGCCGAAGCCCGGGGACTCCAGCGACCGGGCGGAGATGTTGACGTCAAAGCGGGTCTTGGCCGCCGAGGCCGCCGGATCGGCCAGCGCCGCCGTGGCGGTGGCCACCACCCACCGGTCCAGCTCGCCGATGAGGTCGTCGCGCTCCACAGTGGGCAGGAAGGCGGCCGGCGGCAGCTCCGGCTCCCGGCCGTCGCGCAGCCGGATGAGCAGCTCGTGGCTGACCACCTCGCCGGTAAGCAGGTCGATGATCGGCTGGGCGTCGAGGCGCATCCGGCGCTCGTCGAGGGCGTTGCGGACCCGGGCCACCACGCTGACCCGCTGCACGGCGTGCCGGTACTGCTCGGGCAGGTACAGCCGGGCCCGGTTGCGCCCGGCGTTCTTCGCCTCGTAGAGCGCGAGGTCCGCGTGGGCCAGCGCGACGTCCCGGGTGTCGCCGGGCTCCAGCGACGCGGCCCCGATGCTCAGGGTGACCCGCAGCCCGGCGTCGACCAGCGGCACGGGGCTGCGCACCGTGGCGTTGCACAGGCCCTCGGCGACGGCGAGGGCCTCGCCGGCTGTGACGTCGGGCAGCACGACCGCGAACTCGTCGCCACCGAGACGACCCAGCACGGTGCCGGACGGCAGGTGGCGCACGAGCAGGCGGGCCAGCACGCGCAGCACGTCGTCGCCGACGGCGTGCCCGTGCACGTCGTTGATGTCCTTGAAGTTGTCGATGTCGATCAGCAGCAGGGCGCCGGAGCGCCCGCCGCCGGAGGCGAGCAGGTCGTCGAGGCGCGCGAGCAGGGCACGCCGGTTCGGCAGGTCGGTCAGGGGGTCGCGCTCGGCCAGCCGGGTCAACTCGTCCTGCGCCCGGCGGATCTCCGTGATGTCGTGGGCGGTGCCCAGGACGCGCTCGGGGACGCCTGAGTCGTCGGTGAAGACCTCGCCGTAGCACTCGAAGACGCGCAGAGTCGCGCGGTCCGGCAGGTACATGCGGTGGGTGTACGAAAACGGCGCGCCGGTGCGCAGCGCCGTGTCCAGGGTCCGCTCGATGAGGCCGATGTCGTCGGGGTGCACCAACTGCCGGTACGACGGGTAGTCCAGGGTGGTGCCAGGTGGCAGGCCGAACATCTGCAACAGCACGTCGGACCAGACGACCTCGCCGGTCGCCACGTTCCACTCCCAGGTGCCGACCTTGGCGAGCTGCTCGATGTGCGCCAGTCGCCACCGGTGGTTGCGGCCCCGCTCGCGTTCGCGGCGTTCGCTGCTGACGTCGCGCACCTCGTACAGGCGCAGGGGTTGCCCGTCGGAGTCGATGCCGTGGCAGCACACCCGCAGCCACCTGGTGGCGTGCTCGGCGGCCGGCCAGGGGATCTCGACGGCCGCGCCGTCCGGTTGCACCCGCGCCAGCGGCAGCTCGTCCGGCCGCATTCCGAGCCGGCCGGCGGCCGGGTTGGACCAGAGGCACCGGCCGTCGGGGGCGAGCACCAGCATGGCGGTGGAGGCGACGTCGGCCGCGAGCGCCGGCAGAGTCAACACCTGGTGGCCACCCCATCCCTGTCACCGAAAGCGGCCGTTGCGGAGCGCGGCCCGGGGGCCGTTGCGCGCTGGCACCGGAACGGGTGCGTCCGGCCGCGCCGCGGAGTCTACCCACGGGCACGAGCGCGCTGCGCGCCGTGTGCGCCCCGCCGGGGCGCGGCGTCAGGCTACGTCCCGGTCAGTGCCGTCCGTCCGCCGCCTGCTGCCCGCCGCCTGCTGCCCGCCGCCCAGCGCGGCCAGGTAGTCGGCGAAGTCGCGGCGCGGCCGGTACCCCTGGGCGCGGGCCCGGCCGATGTCGAGCACCATGTCGCGGGCGAGCTGGTCGACGGCGTACCGGGTGAGCACGGGCGCGCGGCGGGTGAGCCGCGACCACCCGGTCGCCGCCGAGGCGGCGGCGCCGGCCAGCCCGACCGGCAGGTGCGCCAGCCGCGCCGGGTCGCCCGTCGCGGCGAGCGCCGCGCGCAGCACGGCGTCGCGCGAGTACGGCCGGGCGTCGGCGACGTTGTACGCCCCGGCCGGCCAGCCGGGCGCGGCCAGGCAGGCGTCGGCCAGGTTCTCCACGGCGGTGAGGCTGAGCCGGACGTCGGGGCCGGGCACCGGCAGCCATCTGCCCCGGCGGGCCCGCAGCAGCCGGGGCAGCAGGTGCGGGTCGCCGGGACCGTAGACAGCCCGGGGGCGCAGCACGACGGCGCCGGCGGCGAGGGCGAGGCGTTCGCCGGCGGCCTTGGTGCGGCCGTACGCGGAAAGCTGCCCGTCGGTGGGGTGGCCCTCGGCGACCAGGGCCGCTCCCCCGGGCCGGTAGACGCTGGCGCTGCTCACCCAGACCAGCGGGCTGCCGGCGGCGGCGTCGAGCACCCGGGCGGCCCCGTCGACGTTGACCGCCCGGTAGGCGCGCTCGGCGGCCCGGCCGGGCGGCGGGTCGCCGACCGCCGCGGCGAGGTGGACGACCACGTCGGCCCCGGCGAGGTCGGGGGCCGCCCGGGTGGCGTCCCACGCCACGTGCCGGCCGACGGGGCCGGGGCGGCGGCCGAGGCAGCGCACCCGGGCCCCGGCGGCCACCGCCGCCCGGGCCACGGCGGCACCGCAGAAGCCGCTGGCCCCGGTGACCACCACCTCGGCCCCGGCGATGTTCACGCGCCGGCCCTGATCACCAGGCGCGCCCAGCCGGGCAGCGCGGCGCGCCCGTCGGCGCGGGCCCGCGCCACGACCGGCCGGTACGGGGCCAGCGCGGCGAGGGTGTCGGCGAGCTGGGCGCGGGCCAGCCGGGCTCCCGGGCAGGAGTGCGGGCCGGCGCCGAAGACCAGGCGCGCGGTCCGGGACGGGGCCGGGGCGACGGGGTCGGGCCCGGCGCGATGCGCCCCGGCGGCGTGCCGGGCCACCAGCAGCAGCCGGTCCCCGGCCCGGACCGGGCAGCCGGCGGCGGTGCCGGCCGCGGCGGCGACCCGGGGCAGCAGCGGGCTCGGCGCGGTCACCCGCAGCAGTTCGTCGACCAGGACGTCCCGGCCGGCCGGCTCGTCGGCGGCGTCCCACAGCCGGTCGTCGGCGCACCAGGCGACCGCCCGGGGAAGGCCGGCCACGGTGGTGTTGACGGCGGCGACGGCCAGCATGCCGGCCAGGCCGGCGGCGTCCGGCGGCAGGCCGAGCAGGGCGACCAGGTCGGCCACGGCCCGGCGGGCGGCGCGGGCCCGGCCGGGTGGGTGCAAGCCGGGCAGCTGCGCGGCGGCGGCCGTGGCGGCGGCGCGGCGGGCCGCGGCGGCCAGGGCGGCCGGGTCGGCGTCCACGCCGAGCAGCGCTGCGGTCGTGGCACCGGCCAGCTCGGCGGCGACCGGCACCAGGTCCACCGGTTCGCCGGCGGCGAGCGGGGCGAGCCGCCGGCGCAGCACCGCCGTCCAGACCGGGCGCAGCCGGGTCACCCCGGCGGGCCCCAGCCCGTCGTGCAGGGCGCGGCGCAGCCGCCGGTGCTCGGGGCCCTCCTGGTCGAACAGGAGCCCGTCAGCGCCCAGCCGGTGAGCGGTCCCGCCGACGGTGCCGGCGGCGCCCCGGTCCAGGGGCAGCCGGGTGAGCGCGTCGAGGTAGACCTGCGGGTCGTGCACCAGCACGGTGCGCCCCAGCCGCACCGCCGGCCGGTGCCGGGTGGCGACGAGCAGGGTGAACAGCAGTGGGTACCGCCGCAGGTAGACCCGACGGTCGCGGCGGCGTCCCCGGGC
>NZ_SMKJ01000418.1:0-4245 GCF_004348615.1 Micromonospora sp. KC207 | reverse complement strand
GTGGGGGCTCGGCGCCGGTCAGGGGGCCGGGTCGGTGACGACGACCGGCCGGCCGGTCGGCTCGACGCCGGTCACCGGGCTGGCGGCAGCCCGCTCGCCGGCGACCACCCGGTCGGGCCGCACCCGCACCAGCCCGCCCCGCGCGTCGACGTACCAGGCGGTGCCCGCCGGCGTCCAGGACACCGCGCCGGCCAACGCCGGGCCGGCGGGGCGGCCGGCCGGCGTCCCGTCGAGGGTGGCCAGGTCGATCAGGAGCGCCCCGGTGGGGCCGGACGAGCCGGTACGGCCGTTCGCCAGCAGCCAGCGGCCGTCGGTGGAGACCCCACCGGGCCCGTCGGCGCTGAGGTTCGGGCCGCAGGCGGTACGGATCGTGGCCAGCGCGCGGGTGGGGTCGAGCAGTGCCAGGCAGGGGCGTCGGGGCGTACCGGTGGGGACCATGCCGACGAGCCGGCCGTCCGGCAGCGCCCCGTGGACGGCGATGACGTCGCGCCAGCCGTCGGCGGGGAGCCCGCCCGCGGACGGGTGCCAGAGCGCGTACCCGGGTCGGGCCGGATCGCGGCGCACCAGGACGGAGTTGCCGGCGAAGCCGACCGGGACGGCCGCGCCGGGCGCCGACGTGCCGGCGACCGCGACGAGCTGGTCGCCGACGATGCCGCCGATGGAGAGCCGGTCGCCGTCGCGCCAGGCCACCTGACCGCCGTCGGGGGCGACGGCGATCGCCTCCGCGCCGGCGAGCAGCACCCGCGTGCTGCCGTCGGGGTGCACGGACAGCAGGGCCCGGCCGGCGACGGTGGGCGCGCCCACCACCAGCCAGCCGCCCCGATCCGGTACGCGCTGAGCCCGGTCGGCGACGACCACCCCGAGGGGAATGCCCGTCCTACCGCTGGTGTAGAGCGTTCCGTTGACGACCAGGTCCACCGCGGCGCCGGCCGGCCCAAGGGACGGTCGGGACGTTCCGCCCGAGGGGCCCGGCACCGGTTCCGGAGCCGGCCAGGAGGAGTCGCGCGGGTCGCCGAGCACCACCGTCGGTGGGGTGGGGTGACCCGCCTGCGGACTGAGCTGCACCATGCCGACGCTGACCAGCACCGTGGCCATACCCGCCAGGGCGGTGCCGGTGAACAACCGGCGGCGGCGCGTCCGGGTGGCCCGCCGGATGGCCAGGCCGGCCGGGTCGACGGTGCACGGGCGCGGCACGGCGGCCTGCCGGGAGAGGGTCTCCCGGATCGCGCGCTCCAGTTGGTCCGCCGTCATGCCTGTTGGACGCGCGGGAACGGCCGTCCGGTTGTCAGCAGGGCCGGGCACCGCACTCACCTCCGCTCCGCGCAGACGGCCTCAGCCGGCATTACGAGCGGGGTGCCACCTGCCGGGGGGCCGCCGACGGCCGGGGCCGGCCGTCGCGGCGTCGCCGGGGCGGGACGGGGACCGGACCCGCTCGGCGCGGGCGTGTCGGTCGCCGCCGTCCGGCCGGGACGCGGCACGTCGGGCATCGCCGCCGAGGCGGGACGCGGCGCGGCGGCCCGCCGGTCGGGGTGGCGGGGTACCTCTCCGGCTCTCGTCCGGGCCCGGCCGGCGGACGGGTTGCCCGCCCGCCCCTCGGGGCGTTCCTCCAGCCGCCCCTCGGGCCGCGTTTGCGCCCCGCCGTCGGCCAGGCCGAGGGCCGCCTGGTCGCCCAGCCGCCGGCGCAAGGTGGCCAGCGCCCGGGAGGTCTGGCTTTTCACCGTGCCGGGAGAGATCTCCAGCAGCGCGGCGGTCTGCGCCTCCGACATGTCCTCGTAGAAGCGCAGCACCAGCACCGCCCGCTGCCGGCTGGGCAACGCCCTGAGCTGCCGCCAGAGCACGTCCCGGTCGAGCTGCTGCTCGATCTCGTCGACTGCGGCCCGCTCCGGCAACACCTCGGTCGGCCGCTCACCGTGCCAGCGCCGCCGCCACCAGCTCGTCGACGTGTTGACCATGACACGGCGGGCGTACGGCTCGATCGCCTCGATGCCGCCGAGCCGCCTGCAGGCCAGGTACGTCTTGGTCAGCGCCGTCTGGAGCAGGTCCTCTGCCGTGGCCCAGTCGCCGGTGAGGAGGTACGCGGTGCGCAATAGCGCTCCGGAGCGGGCCGCGACGAATTCGCGGAACTCCTCCTCCAGCGGGTCTTTCGCGGCCACCGCTCACCTCCCGCACCCCCATGCCTGCATGGCAGGTTTTCATGCCGGGGCGGGGCGGGGCGACGGCGAAAGGTGCGGCGTTCCTCCGATGTTCGGACGGAAAGCTTCACGCCCCGTCGTCGGCCTTGGCCTCGTCCGCCTCCTTGCCCAACCGGGCCTCGACCGCCTGCGGCTCGTACATCTCCTCGACGACGCGCAGGTAGAGCTCGTTCGGGTTGGGCAGGTTCTTGATCTCCCGAAGCGCCTGGTCCTGGCCGGCGGACTCCAGCACGAACGTGCCGTAGTTGAGGGCACGACCGGCGGGGCTCTGCTCGTACTTCATGTCGGTGACCCGGGCGAGCGGCATCATCGCCACCTTGCGGGTGATGATGCCGGTGACCACCATGACCCGCTTGTTGGTCAGGATGAACCGGTCGTACCACCAGTCGGCGACCTTCCAGGCCACCCAGCCCATCACGGCGAACCAGAGCAGCACCGCGACGGTGGTCAGCGCACTCACGTCCCGCCCGGCGAGGAAGCCGGAGAGGTAGCCGAGGACGAAGGTCGCCCCGATGCCCACGAGGATCGGCGTGGTCAAATGGATCCAGTGCCGCTTCCATTCCCCCCGGTACCGCTCGGTGGGGAAGAGGTAGCGCGCCACCAGGGAACTGGGCTCGTCCTCCAGCGGCAGGACCCGCCGGGGACCGAGCGGCATCCCGGAGGCGTCGACCCGCAGCCCGGCGAGCTCGTCCTCGGAGATCTGCGGCGGCTGGTAGTCGACCTCCGGGTCACGGACCCAGGCACGCCCGGAGCGCGCCTGGCCCGCGAAGGGGCCGTCGCCGTAGCCGACGTCGTCCGAGAAGGGGGGACCACTGGAGAAGCCCGGCCCCTGGCCGGAGGCCGGACCGTCCTCGGGCCGGATTCGGGGAATCGGCTCCGTGTCTCGGTCCCGGCGCTCCCGGTCTGGGTCGTCGGGGTCGAACGGCGGACCGGAGGGGCTTCCCATCGGCGGCTAGGCGATGAGGCTGGTGAAGAAGTCGCCGAACCCCTGGGCGATGTCCATGATGCCGCCGCCGATCGACTTGAAGACGTCTGCGGCGGAGTTCGGCCGGTACGCAACAAAGAAGATCAAGAATGCGATACCGGCCCAGGTGAGGACCTTCTTGACCATGGCGGGCCATCCTCTCGCGCGGCGCCGGGTCCATTTACCGCAGCGGCACCCAGAGTATCAGTAAGGTGTCGTACAGTGAATCTCTGCGTCCGTTCTCCGACAGAACGGGAGACTCGCCAAGCTTGTCGGCTTGTCAGGCCTTCCCGTGCAGGTACGGAGACGGAGCGCCGTACACGAGCTCGGACGGCATCCACTCGGTGAGATCGTGCAGTTCCACGTCCTCGGCGAGCAGATGTCCCGCGCTCGCCGGCCAGGCTATCGCATGAAGCCACATTCCCCGAGCCTCGCCGGCGTACGCGCTTCGATCCGTCGGAGAATTCACGAGCCACAGTGGAGTCGGGTGGCCGGCGACGCGGATCCTGGCCTGCCCGACATGCCCGGGATGCCCGGGGCCGGGATCCTCCAGCGCCTCGGCGAGTTGCGGACCCGGGTCGGGGCCCGCCATCCCGGCGAACCGGGTGCCCAGCCCCACGCCCGGCTCCTCGGCCACGAACACCAGGTCGGCCGGGCCGCCGTCGAGCGGCTCGGGCCCGGTGAGGGCCACGGCGGTGGCGCGCACCCCGGTGCGGTCGTCACCGGCGTACGCCATGCCGGTGAGGGTCCAGCCGGGCGGCAGCGGCCACGGGCACCAGACCGGCGTGACGGGGCCGTCGGCGACCCCGGTGGCGGCGACCCGGTGGACCACGCTTGCCGCGATCTCCGCTCCGATGTGCTCGGGCACGTGCAGCGGCGGCACGGGTCCACAGCGCAGGCACCGCCACTCCGTGTGCATCAGGCCCGGCTCCCGGACGGATCCACCACACCTGGGGCAACTCACCACGACACTCACGTTTCCACCGTCGCCCCGGCTCGCCTCATAGTCAAGTCGAGCCGCCAATTCCCCGGCTGGTCGCGGTGCCCCCGCCGCCACGCCGCGGGCGGTCAGGGGCGGGTGGTCAGGGG
>NZ_SMKJ01000417.1:0-4246 GCF_004348615.1 Micromonospora sp. KC207 | reverse complement strand
GTCCCTGGGCCGTGAAACCACCGACCACACCACCCTGCTCCCCTTCGCCTTCACCGGCGTACAACTCCACGCCACCGGCGCCAACCACCTCCGCGTCCACCTCACCCGCACCAACGACCGCGAAGTCCGCGTCGACCTGAGCGACCCGGCCGGTACCCCCGTGGCCACCATCGCGGAGCTCCGGCTGCGCGCCGTCGACCTGGACCGGATCGCGCCCACGCCCCGCACCGACGGCCTCCTCGACCTGTGCTGGAGCCCGGCACCCCAGCCGGTCGGGCCGGTCCCGGATCTGGAGAAGTTCGCCCAGCTCGACGGTGCCGACGTGCCGGGGGTGGCGTCGTTCGCCGACGTGGCGGCGGTGCTCGCCGCCGGTGCGGGTCCCGCCGTCCTGGCCGCCCGGGCGCCGGGCGGAACGATCCGCGAGGCCACCGGCGCTGCCCTGACGCTGGCCCAGGACTTCCTGTCCGCCGGGGCGCTGGTGGA
The DNA here is from genome assembly GCF_004348615.1 of Micromonospora sp. KC207. Classification (NCBI taxonomy): domain Bacteria; kingdom Bacillati; phylum Actinomycetota; class Actinomycetes; order Micromonosporales; family Micromonosporaceae; genus Micromonospora; species Micromonospora sp. KC207. The sequence continues at coordinate 3,763 of NZ_SMKJ01000417.1, read as the reverse complement.
CACCCGGCTGCTGGTGCTCACCCACGGGGCCGTCGCCACCGAGCCGGCCGAGCGGCTCCACGATGCCGCGCAGGCCGCGGTGGGTGGACTGATCCGGGCCGTGCAGGCTGAGCATCCCGGCCGCATCCTGCTGATCGACGGTGTGGGCCTAGGCGCGGAGGAGTTGGCTGCCGCCGTACGAATGGAGGAACCTCAGCTGGCGTTGCGCGACGGCCGGCTTCTCGTGCCGCGGTTGGCACCGCTGCCGGCGCAGCCGGCCTTGCCGTCCGGACCGTCCTGGCGGCTCGAGGCCGGCGACGGCACCCTCGAAGGCCTCGCCGTCCTGGAACACCCCGAAGCGCAGGCACCGCTGGAGCCCGGCCAGGTCCGGATCGCCATCCGGGCCGCCGGAATCAACTTCCGGGACGCGATGATCGCCCTCGGCATGTATCCGGACCAGGCGCTGCTCGGCAGCGAGGGGGCCGGCGTCGTGGTCGAGACCGGACCGGGAGTCACCGAGTTCGCGCCCGGTGATCGCGTCATGGGCCTGCTGCCCGGATCGTTCGGCCCGATGACCGTCGCCGATCACCGGATGCTCGCCCGGATCCCGGCCGGGTGGTCGTTCGCCCAGGCCGCCGCTGTGCCGGTGGTCTACACCACGGCCTACTACGCGCTCGTCGACCTCGGTGGTCTGCGCTCCGGCGAGCGTGTCCTGGTGCACTCCGCAGCCGGCGGCGTCGGCATGGCCGCCACCCAGCTGGCCCGTTACCTCGGCGCCGAGGTCTTCGGCACCGCCAGCCCGGGCAAGTGGGCGGGGCTGCGCCGCAACGGCTTCGACGACGCGCACCTCGCGTCGTCGCGCTCCACCCGGTTCGAAGCCGACTTCGCGGATGCTACCGACGGCCACGGGATGGACCTGGTGCTGAACTCGCTGGTCGGCGATTTCGTCGACGCGTCGCTGCGGTTGCTCCCGCACGGTGGCCGGTTCCTGGAGATGGGCAAGACCGACGTGCGGGCTGCGGACCAGGTGGCCGCCGCGCACCCCGGCGTCCGCTACCAGGCGTTCGACGCGATCGAGGCGGGACCGGACCGGATCCGGGAGATTCTGCGCGACGTCCTCGACCTCTTCGCCCGCGGCGCGCTCACCCTTCCACCGGTCGGTGTCTGGGACGTACGCGCCGCCGGTGACGCCCTGCGCTTCGTCAGCCAGGCCCGGCACGTCGGCAAGGTGGTGCTCACCGTGCCCGCCCCGCTCGACCCCGACGGCACCGTCCTGATCAGCGGCGGAACCGGCGCGCTCGGTGGGCTCCTCGCCCGTCACCTGGTGACCCGGCACGGCGCCCGCAACCTGCTGCTGGCCAGCCGGTCCGGTGATCGCGCCGAGGGTGCCGGCGAACTGGCGGAGGAACTGCGCGGGCTGGGCGCGGCAGTCACCCTCGCCGCATGCGATCTTGCAGATCATACGGCTGTCGAGAAGCTGCTTGCCGACGTCCCGCCGGAGCACCCGCTGACCGCGGTGATCCACGCCGCCGGGGTGGTCGACGACGGTCTGGTCGAGCAGCAGAACCCCGGGCGCCTCGACCGCGTGTTCCGTCCCAAGACCGACGCCGCCCGCAACCTGCACGAGCTCACCGCCGGCGCGGACCTTGCCGCCTTCGTCCTCTTCTCCTCGGTTGCCGGTGTCTTCGGCAGCCCGGGCCAGAGCAACTACGCCGCCGCCAACGCCTACCTCGACGCCCTCGCCCGGCAGCGCCGAGCCGATGGGCTACCGGCGCTCGCCATCGCCTGGGGATTCTGGGCGCAACGCAGTGCCATGACGGGGAACCTCAGCGACGCGGACCTGCGCCGGATCGCCCGCTCCGGCATGCGTACGCTCTCCTCCGACGAGGGCCTGGCGCTGTTCGACGAAGCCCTGACCCGGCCGGTTGCCGCCCCCGTCGCCGGCGGCATCGACCCGGCACCGTTGCGCGGCGCCGACCCCGCCACCGTGCCGGCCCTGCTGCGTGACATCGTCGGCCCGGCGCAGCGGCGGGCCGTCGCCACCGGAGCAGAGGGTGCCGGCTCGGACCTCGCCGGGCAACTCGCCGGCCGTCCGGCCGTGGAGCAGCACCGCATCGTGCTGGACCTGGTACGGGGTCACACCGCCACGGTCCTCGGCCACGCCAGCGCCGACGACGTTCCGGCCGGCGCAGCCTTCAAGGAGCTCGGGTTCGATTCGCTCGCCGCAGTCGAGCTGCGCAACCGGCTGGCCATCGCCACCGGGCTACGGCTGCCCGCCACGCTCGCGTTCGACCACCCCAGCCCGGTTGCCGTCGGCGGATATCTGCTGGGCGAGCTGACTGCCGGCGAGGGTGCATCCGACGTGCTCGCCGAACTCGACCGCCTGGAGTCCCTTCTGCTCACCGCCGACGGCGACGCCGAGTTCCACGCCGAGGTGGCTGTTCGCCTGCGGTACCTGTCGAAGCGGTGGGCCGCCTCGGCCGAACCGGACGCGCGGGTCTCGGTCGTCGAAGACCTTGATGCCGCCACGGACGACGAGGTCTTCGACTTCATCGGCAAGGAGCTGGGGATTTCGTGACCGCGCAGCCCGCCTCAACCCGTCCGGACAAGGAGACCGTCGTGGCCGACGAGGACAAGCTCCGCTACTTTCTCCGCCGCGTCACCGCCGACCTGCACGACACCCGGCGCAAGCTCGACGAGATCGAGGCCAGGGAGCAGGAACCGATCGTGGTGGTGGGCATGGGATGCCGCTACCCGGGCGGGGTGCGGTCACCGGAGGACCTGTGGCGGATCGCCACCGAGGGCCGGGACGCGATGACCGAGTTCCCCGGTGACCGCGGCTGGGACCTGGACGCGCTGTACGACCCGGACCCGGACCGGCAGGGCACCTCGTATACCCGGCACGGCGGCTTCCTCCTGGACGTCGCCGACTTCGACGCCGGCTTCTTCGGGATCAGCCCGCGCGAGGCGGTCGCCATGGACCCGCAGCAGCGGCTGCTGCTGGAGGTGTCGTGGGAGGCCATCGAGCAGGCCGGCATCGATCCGGCGACGCTGCGCGGCAGCCGTACCGGCGTGTTCGTCGGCAGCAGCGGGCAGGACTACACCGCGCTGGTGCAGACGTCCGGCAGCAACGGTGGCTACCTGATCACCGGTAACGCGGCGAGCGTGGCTTCCGGCCGGCTCGCGTACACCTTCGGTTTCGAGGGGCCGGCCGTCTCGGTCGACACGGCCTGCTCGTCGTCGCTGGTCGCCCTGCACCTGGCCGGACAGGCACTGCGCTCCGGTGACTGCCGCCTGGCGCTCGCCGGAGGCGTCACCATCATGTCGACGCCCACGCTGTTCGTGGAGTTCAGTCGGCAGCGGGGGTTGGCGCCGGATGGTCGGTGCAAGGCGTTCGCGGCGGGGGCGGATGGTACGGCCTGGGGTGAGGGTGTCGGTGTCCTGTTGCTGGAGCGGTTGTCGGACGCGCAGCGCAATGGCCATCGGGTGTTGGCGGTGATCCGTGGCAGCGCGGTGAACCAGGACGGCGCCAGCAACGGCATCAGCGCCCCGAACGGTCCGTCGCAGCGGCGGGTGATTCGGCAGGCCCTCGCGAACGCACGCTTGTCGCCTTCGGATGTGGATGTGGTGGAGGCGCACGGTACGGGCACGACGTTGGGTGATCCGATCGAGGCGCAGGCGCTACTTGCCACGTATGGGCAGGGTCGGGGTTCGGGTGAGCCGTTGTGGTTGGGGTCGGTGAAGTCGAATATTGGGCATACGCAGGCGGCTGCGGGTGTGGCGG
>NZ_SMKJ01000416.1:0-4252 GCF_004348615.1 Micromonospora sp. KC207 | reverse complement strand
GCCCGACACCCACCCTCCTCCCGTCCCAACCCGGAACGCCGGTCACGATCGCGCTCGATCCGGGGACGGTGTGCGCACGCTCGAAGTCCCACGCCTTGGCCCGGCCGACGAGCACCGCCGGGAAGCGCCACCACCGCGTTCCGCCCCGACCGAAGCGACGAAAATCCACAACAAGGGCATATTGCCCCTAGGCTGGCCGTGTGGACGATGAGCCGGACATCCCGGTACGCGAGTGGCTGCCGCGCACCGCCGCCCTGCTGGCCGGCACCCTGGCGCTGGCCACCGCGTTCATCGCCGCCTACGTGGGCACGTTGCACGACCCGGTGCCGCGCGACGTGCCGGTCGGGGTGGTCCTCGGCGACCAGCGCGCCCAGGCGGTCATGGCCGCCGTGCGCGGCGAGACCGACAAGATCGAGCCCGTCGAGTACGACGACGCGGCGGCCGCCGACGTCGGACTCACCGCCCGCGAGGTGTACGGGGTACTCACCGCCACGCCCGAGGGCGGACTGCGACTCGCCACTGCCAGCGCCTCCGCGCCCGCCGCCGCCGACGTGGTCGACCAGGTGTTCGCCGAGGCCGCTCGGCGGTCCGACCTGCCGTTGACGGTCACCGACGAGGTACCGGTCGAGCAGACCGACCCGCGCGGTCTCGTCCCGTTCTACCTCGCGGTCGGCTACATCCTCGGCGGCTACCTCGCCGCCACCGCGCTCGGCCTGCGTACCGGCACCGCGCCCCGCAGCCTCGCTTCCGCCGGGCTGCGCATCGCCGTCCTCGCGGCGTACGCGGTCGTGCTCGGCGTGGTGGGCGCGCTCGTGGTCGGCCCGGTGCTGGACATCTGGCACCACGACGTGCCGGCGGTCGCCGCGGTCGGCGCCCTGGCCGTCTTCGCCGCCGCCATGATCGCCTCTGCCATGCAGGGCTGGCTCGGGCTGTTCGGCACCGGGCTCGCCATCCTGCTGCTGGTGGTGCTCGGCAACCCCGGCTCCGGCGGCATCTACGCCCCCGAGTTCCTGCCCGCCTGGATACGCGGCATGCACCGGTGGAACGTGCCCGGGCTGACCACCGACCTGATCAAGTCGGCGGTCTACTTCGATCGCCGGTCGATGGGCTGGCCGCTGGGCGGGCTCGCCCTGTGGGTGGCGCTCGGCGTCGTGGGATTGCTCACGGCCACCCTGGTCCGCGGCCGGCACGCTGGCGCCCGCCACTCGGGCGGCACCCCTGCCACCTGCGACGATGCGCGCCCCGGCGGGGCAGGCGGTTAGCAGGGCCCCCTGTACAACAAAAAGCGATAACAAGGGGCCCTTCCTTTCGAAGGGGGCGGCGCGGATACGATCCAGGGAATCGGACAGCGCTGTCCTTCGTCCCTGGCGTAAGGAGCGCACCGTGACCGACCAGCACGACCACGACGGCCCGGACGCCGCGCTGCGGGCCGACATCCGCCGCCTCGGCACGCTGCTCGGGCAGACCCTCGCCCGGCAGGAGGGCCGCCCGCTGCTCGACCTGGTCGAGGAGATCAGGGCCCAGGTCCGCTCCGACGCCCCGGCCGCCGCGCAGCGCCTCGGCGGGCTGGACGTGACCACCGGCACGAAGCTCGCCCGAGCCTTCTCCACCTACTTCCACCTGGCCAACATCACCGAGCAGGTGCACCGGGCGCGGGACCTGCGCCGCCGCCGGGCGATCCAGGGCGGCTGGCTGGACCAGGCGGCCAAGATGATCGCCGAGCGTGGGGTGCCCGCCGAGGAGATCGCGGCGGCTGCCCGCCGGCTCGCGGTGCGCCCGGTCTTCACCGCCCACCCGACCGAGGCGGCCCGCCGGTCGATCCTGTCGAAGCTGCGCGCCGTCGCCGACGAGCTGGACGCCGAGACCGCCAACGCGATCCTCTACGGGGCCAGCGACGAGGGGCCGGCCAACCGACGCCTGGCCGAGCTGCTGGACCTGATGTGGCAGACCGACGAGCTGCGGCTCGACCGGCCGGACCCGACCGACGAGGCCCGCAACGCCATCTACTACCTGCGCGACCTGTACGCCGAGGCCGCTCCGCAGGTGCTCGAAGACCTCGCGGACACGCTGCGCGCCCTCGGTGTGGAGACGTCCCCGACGGCCCGCCCGCTGACGTTCGGCACCTGGATCGGCGGCGACCGGGACGGCAACCCGTTCGTCACCCCGCAGGTGACCGGCGAGGTGCTGCGCATCCAGCACGAGCACGGCATCGCGGCCACCGAGGCGGCGATGGAGCACCTGATCAACGAGGTGTCGGTCTCCCGCCGGCTGCGCGGGGTGTCGCTGGACCTCTCCGCCAGCCTTGCCGCCGACCTGGACGCGCTGCCCGAGGTCGCCCCCCGGTTCCGCCGGGTGAACGCCGAGGAGCCGTACCGGCTGAAGGCCCGGTGCGTGAAGGCGAAGCTGGCCAACACCCGGGAGCGGCTGCGCCGGGGCACCCCGCACGTGCCGGGGCGCGACTACCGGGGCGCGGCCGAGCTGATCGCCGACCTGGAGCTGCTGCGCGCCTCGCTTGCCCGCAACGCCGGCCAGCTCACCGCCGTGGGCCGGCTCGCCTCCACCATCCGTACGGTGTCCGCTTTCGGCCTGCATCTGGCGACGATGGACGTGCGGGAGCACGCCGAGAAGCACCACGAGGTGCTCACGCAGCTCTACGCGGCCGTCGGCGAGGTGTCCGACTACCCGTCGCTGACCCGCCTGGAGCGCACCAAGCTGCTCGCCGACGAGCTGACCGGCCGTCGCCCGCTGTCGACGCTGGACACGCCGCTGACCGAGAGCGCCCGCAAGACGTTCGACGTGTTCGCCACCGTCCGCGAGGCGCAGGACCGGTTCGGCTCTGAGGTCATCGAGTCGTACATCATCTCGATGACCCTCGGCGTGGACGACGTGCTCGCGGCGGTGGTGCTGGCCCGCGAGGCCGGGCTGGTCGACGTGCACAGCGGCCGGGCCCGGATCGGCTTCGTGCCGCTGCTGGAGACCCCGGCCGAGCTGAACGCCGGCGGTGAGCTGCTGGACGAGTTGCTGTCGCTGCCCGCGTACCGGTCGCTCGTGGCGGCCCGGGGCGACGTGCAGGAGGTGATGCTGGGCTACTCCGACTCCAACAAGGAGGCGGGCATCACCACCAGCCAGTGGTCGATCCACCGGGCGCAGCGGGCACTGCGGGACGTGGCCGCCCGGCACGGTGTGCACCTGCGGCTGTTCCACGGCCGGGGCGGCACCGTCGGGCGCGGCGGCGGCCCCACCCACGAGGCGATCCTGGCCCAGCCGTACGGCACCCTCGACGGCGCGATCAAGGTCACCGAGCAGGGCGAGGTCATCTCCGACAAGTACACGCTGCCGGCGCTGGCCCGGGAGAACCTGGAGCTGACCATGGCCGCCGTGCTCCAGGCGACCCTGCTGCACACCGCGCCCCGGCAGCCGGCCGAGATGCTGGAGCGCTGGGACGCGTCGATGGACGTGGTCTCCGACGCGGCGTTCCGGTCGTACCGGTCGCTGGTGGAGGACCCGGACCTGCCGGAGTACTTCTGGGCATCCACCCCCACCGAGCTGCTCGGCGCGCTGAACATCGGCTCCCGGCCGGCGAAGCGGCCCAACACCGGGGCCGGCCTGGGCGGGCTGCGGGCCATCCCGTGGGTGTTCGGCTGGACGCAGACCCGGCAGATCGTGCCCGGCTGGTTCGGTGTCGGCTCCGGGCTGGCCGCGGCGCGCGAGGCCGGACTGGCCGACGTGCTGGCCGAGATGCACCGCAACTGGCACTTCTTCCGCACGTTCCTGTCGAACGTCGAGATGATGCTGACCAAGACCGACCTGAGCATCGCCCGCCGGTACGTGGAGACGCTCGTGCCGAAGAAGCTGCATCCGATCTTCGCGAAGATCGAGCAGGAGTACGAGCTGACCAAGCAGGAGGTGCTGGCGGTCACCGCCTCGCCGGCCCTGCTGGAGAACTCGCCGGTGCTCCAGCGCACCCTCGCGGTGCGCGACACCTACCTGGAGCCGCTGCACCACCTCCAGGTGGCGCTGCTGCGGCAGTACCGGGACTCCGGCGCGGCGGGCCGGGCGGTGGCCACGGCCCCGGGTGGCCGGCGCGCTCCGAGCGACGGGACGGCGCTGGAGCGGGCGCTGCTCACCACGGTCAACGGCATCGCCGCCGGTATGCGCAACACCGGCTGAGGTGTAGGGAGGGGGCCCCTGCTGACGCATTCCGCATAGCAGGGGCCCCCTTTTCACATCCGGTGGAGGGTGGGGCGAAAGC
>NZ_SMKJ01000415.1:0-4266 GCF_004348615.1 Micromonospora sp. KC207 | reverse complement strand
GACTCATGACCCCATCCTGGGCCGTCACGACGTCTACAGCAGTATTCAACGCTTCTCGATCCTGAACTCGCCCTGTCCGGCGGACTTGCTATGAACCGCTGGCCTCAACTCACCCTGACAGACAGGGGTTCAGCAGCCGCTGCATCCGGTCCGGCGTCGCGTCCCCTGCGGCCTCAGCCAAGGTCCAGCCGTTCTTGGTCGCCAACGGCGACAGCAACCCGACAAGGTAGGTCAGCGCCTGCCGGCGCGGCTCCGCCCGCCCGAAACGGTGCGCAAACCGCGCCAACAGATCATCCAGACCCGCCCGCCAGCCGACGATCTCATCGATCAACACAAGCCCGGAAGCCTGCCCGCCCTCCAACCGCCCACAACAGACAGACGGTGCGACCACGCAACCTGTCCGCCGAATAGCATCGATGTCCGCAGCTGCACAGCTGACATGACTCGAATGTCGATCATGCTAATGAGCTGGTAAAACTTAAGATCGGGCAACTACGGCTGGAGTACTAGGTGTACCACCGCGAGAGCGGTCCGTACCGTTGCCACCATTCACCCCTTTCCGCCCTTGAGGCGGACCCGACGCCGAGGAGGCACCATCTACGTCAACGGAATCTTCCTGGACGTCGAGGGACTGTCCTGGGTGGCCGGTACGGACGGCTGGCACGAGCGCCCGACCGTGTTGCTGCTACACGGTGGCCCCGGAGCCGACCACGCAGTCTTCAAACCGCGGATGTCCGCACTTGCCCGCTGGGCTCAGGTAATCTATCTCGATCAGCGCGGTGGCGGACGCAGCTTTCGCAGCACGTCCGCCGACTGGAATCTACGTACCTGGACCAACGATGTACGTACTGTGTGTGAGACGCTCGGCGTCGAGCGGCCGATTCTGCTCGGTCAATCCTTCGGCACACTGATTGCCATGTGCTATGCCATCGAGTATCCGGACCGGACCGGTGGTCTCATCCTGGCGTCGCCCTACGCGAGCGGCGACTTCTCCACGTCGTATCCGCTGTTCGAGAAGCTGGGCGGTGCTGCAGCCGGCCAGGCAGCCAGGCGGTTTTGGGAGGAACCGACCCCCAGCTCACTGGCCTCGTACCGCCTGCTGTGTGCCCCGCTGTATCCTGGCCGACCAGCGCTCGCCCCGATCCGGCAGGGCCGTCCGGCACTGCAGGGCATGAACGATGACGTGCTCCTGCACTACGTTCAAGGTGAGCACCGCAATCTGGACCTGTACGGGGTGCTGCACCGGATCCGCTGCCAGACACTGATCCTGTCCGGTCAGCGTGATCCACTGACGCCGCCCTCACACGCGCACGACATCGCTTCGGCGATGCGGCCGTCTCTGGCGAAGGTCCAGGTTCTGGCCGGAGCCGGCCATCACGTCTTTGCCGAGGCTCCCCGTGCCAGCCTGCGCCTGGTTCAAGGCTTCCTACAAGGGATGATCTGATCGCCTGACGGTGATCCGTCGAAGACCTGCGTCGACACAACGCAACGAATGTCATGGACGCTAGATGTCAATCCCCTGTCAATCCTCTGGAATCGTGGAGGGCGTCGTGGGTCTGTGGATCTTGCGGCTCTGTCTCACATCGTCTGCCGCCCCTGTGCACGGGCCAGAAGATCTCGGGCTGCGCGTCCGACCGGTGCATACGCCGCTCCCGCAGGTGCCGTTTCATCAGCAGGGGCGCCAGCGCCCATCGGCGATGGCTGCAACGATCCACGCCTATACCTTTGCAAAGGTCAAGTCATTTGACACAGCAGCCAGCCGGCGACGCTGCCGGCTGGCTGCTGCTGATGACGGGCGTGCATGCTCGTGCGACTTATGCCGGCTTTGTCACGCCACGCCGACGCGGGACGACTGATGCCGTTGCTTCCGCTGCGGCGTGTGAGAGTTCGGGGAGGACGGCGCCGTAGAACGTGGCGGTGAAGTGTGGGCTGGAGTGGCGGAGTCGGTTGGAGATGACTTTCATCTGGACGCCGGCAGCGAGTCCCATGGTGGCGGCACCGTGGCGGAGGTCGTGAAGCCGAATGGGTGGTAGCCCAGCTTGGGTGGCGAGGTGGTGGAAGTGGTCGGTGACGTCAGCAGGGTGGAGCCGCCCGCCGGTCGGGGTGGTGAACACCAGGCCGGTCTTGGTCCAGGTGGTGCCGGCGGCGAGGCGTTCCCGGTGCTGTTGGGCGCGGTGGGTGCGCAGGACGGTGATGGTTTCGGTGTCGACGGCGATGGTGGCTTCCCTGTCGGTGGTTTTGGGGGTGTCGATGGTGGTGGCCCAGCCGTGTTGGACGAGTTGCCAGCGGACGGTGAGAGTCTTGGCGTCGAGGTCAAGGTCGTCCCAGTGCAGGCCACAGGCTTCGCCTCGGCGCAGGCCGGTGAAGGTGATGAGGTGGTAGAGGACGTAGAGGCGGTCGCCTGCGTCGTGGGTGTGGTCGAGAAACCGCCCGGTGTGTTCGGGGGTCCAGATCATGACCGGGCTGGGAGTCTTGCCGGTGTCGCGCCAGGTGCGGACGCGTTGGTCGGTCCACACGGTGGGCTTGGGTGCCCGGGCGGTGGGGAGTTCGACCATGAGGGCGGGGTTGGTGTCGAGGTAGCGGTGGCGGCGCATCGCGTCGTTGAGGGCCTTGCGCAGGGTGGCGTGGATGAGGTGCAGGGTTCGGGGGCCGACGGCCCTTTGGTTCTTGACCTGGTCGCGTTTCGCTTGGTCGCGGCTGGCGCGCAGGGTGGTGATGGTGGTGTTGCGTTCGGCGATGGCCTCGTACATGGCGTCGATGTGACCGGGGCGGAGCCGGTCGATGCGTAGGTGCCCGAGGTGCGGGATGAGGTGTAGGCGGATGTGGCCTTCGTAGGAGCGCAGGGTGCCTTTCTTGATGTTGTTGCGTCCGGCGAGCCAGTCGGTGAGGTAGTTGTCGGTGTACGGGTTGGTGTCCCCAGGTAGGTACGGATGAACGTGGCCAGGCCGCGGCGTGGCGACGGGCTGGCGGGGTGTCCGATGAGTAAGACTTCGCCCGGTATGAGCTGGGCGGAGGGCGGCGATGGTTCTGCGGTCGGAGCGGTGGCTGGAGCTGCGCCGGTACCGTGCGCTGCATGAGGCGGGGCTGAGCCTGTCGCAGATCGCTCGGGAGACTGGGCTGGATCGCAAGACGGTGCGGAAGTACCTGGCGGGCGAGGCCGCGCCGGCGCCGCCGCAGCGGTCACCGCGTCGGGACGCCCGGGCGTCGGTGTTGAGCCCGTTCGCGCACGTGATCGACGCGTGGCTGCGGGCGGAACTGCTGCTCAAGGGCACGGTGATCCATGAGCGGCTGGTCGAGCAGTACGGGTTCACCGGCAACTACCAGCGGGTGAAGCTCTATCTGCAGGAAGCCCGGCCGCGGATCGCGGCGGAGTTGGGCATCGGCCCGGACGAACTGGCCGGATTGCACCGCCGGTTCGAGGTGGTGCCCGGTGCGCAGGCGCAGGTCGACTGGGGCGACGAAGGTGGAATCCTGACCCACGTCGGGATCGCCAAGGTCTACTCGTTCCACATGGTGCTGTCGTATTCGCGAGATCCGTTCTGCTGCTTCACCACCAGTCAGGACCTGTCAGCATTCTGGGAGTGCCACCGGCGGGCGTTCGCCCACTTCGGCGGGGTGCCCAAGTCGATCGTCTACGACCGGACGAAAACCGTGGTGCGCCGGCACGTCGCCCCCGGACAGGCGGTGCCACTGCACCCGGAGGCGGTCGCGTTCGCCGGGCACTACGACTTCGACATCGACGTCCTGGCCGCCTACCGACCCACCGGCAAGGGCCGGGTCGAGCGGCAGGTCACCATCGTCCGCGACCACGTCCTGGCCGGGCGGGGCTTCTCGTCGCTGGCCGACCTGGACGCCGCGTTCCAAGCGTGGGTGCCGATGCGCCGGGCCCGAACCCACCGCACCCACGGCGAGGTCATCGGCGTCCGCGCCGCACGCGACCACGCCGCCCTGCGGTCCCTGCCGGCGCGGCCCTACGTGGTCGCCGCGAGGCATCTGCGGCATGTCGGCAAAGATTGCCTGGTCGCCTACGACGCGAACCTCTACTCCGTCCCCGCCCGTTGGGTCCGGCACCGACAGCTGGTCGAGGTCCGCGCCACCGCCGCGACCATCGCCATCCACGCCACCACCGCCGACCAGCACGGCCAGACCCTGCTGGCCAGCCACCCGAGGGCGGTCGGACGCGGCGCCCGCGTGGTGAACCCAAGCCACTGGGACGGTCTGCCCGACGGACACACCCGGGCGATCACCACCGGCGACACCCCACCC
>NZ_SMKJ01000414.1:0-4317 GCF_004348615.1 Micromonospora sp. KC207 | reverse complement strand
GGGTGAAGACGTCCGAGGTCGCCGCCGCCGACCAGGCGGTCTCCGGGACGGCGTCGACGAGGGCGCGGACGACCGGGGCGTCGCGCCACTGGTCCTGCTCGGCGAGGAGGCTGAGCGCGACCACCGACTCCTCGACCTCGCCGACGCACTCGAACGGCTTGTGCCCGTCCACGCCGAGCAGCTCCCGGTACCCGGGGATCTGGGTCTCGTCGGCCAGCAGGTCCCCGCCGAAGATGCGCACGACCCGCTCGCGCGGCATGAACGGCGCCATGGCCAGGAAGACGAACCGGCACTTCGGGCAGTCGCGGCACCAGCGCTCGCTCGCGTCGCGCAGCTTGAACGCGGCGTTGCAGCTCGTCACCACGTCGTCGTACCGGTCGATCTCGGCGAAGAGCCGGGCGATGTGCAGCTCGGACAGCGAGCGCAGCAGCGAGAAGTACGGCTCGGTGAGCCCGGCGTGCTCGGCCAGCGCTGCCCGCAGCAACCCTTCGGCCTCCACCCCCTTGGACCACTGGTGGTTGATCTCGTGTCCGTTCCAGACCAGGTTCGGGTCGGACGCGGACCGCTCGTTGGACATCACCACCGGGCCGAGCCTGTTGAGCACCGCCGTGGCGACCGCGATCAGCGAGTTGATCGCGGTGACCGGGATGTGCCCGTTGCGGGCGCCGGCGGCGTTGAGGTCGAACAGCACCGGGTCGATGCGCCGCCGGGCCGAGAGGGGGGCCAGCCCGGACGCCTCGTTGACCGCGACGATGACGTGGTTCGGGTTCACCGAGAACGGCACCGGGTCGAGGCCGGCGCGGCGCAGCGCCTCCAGGCTGACGATGGAGTCCTTGCCACCGCCGACGGCAGACAGGGGCCGCAGGTCCGAGTTGTCGTACCCGCGGGCGGGCGGCACCGACCCCGCGGGGATCTCCGGGGTCAGTTCCAGCACGTGCGGGAGCTGGTTGCGGTACGCGTACTCGGCGAGGCCCTTGGTGTAGACGGCCGCGACCAGCGCGGCGGCGGCCTCGCCCAGCGGCGCCGGCAGCACCAGCCGGCGGGGCGCGGCGGCCTTGTAGTAGCTGACGCCGGCGACCACGTGCAGCAGTTCCAGGACCCGACCGAGGGTCGCCACCGTGGCGTCGGACGGCGGCTCGGCCGGCAGCGGCAGGGTGATCACCTCGGTGAACCGCTGCTCGCCGTCGGGACCGGTGAGGGCGTAGTCGAACAACGCCTCGCCGGTGGCGAGGTCGATCGAGTAGGACGGGAAGGTGAAGGCGTCCATCCGCCGGAGCTGCTCGTTGGGCACACGCCATACTAGGCCCTGGTTCGTCCGGTCGTGCCCGGCTGCGCCGGACCGGCCCGCTGACCTGCCCCACCGTGGAGGAGATCACCTGTGCGCCTGTCTGACCTGCGCGGACGTACCGTCGCCGTCTGGGGCGCCGGCCGGGAGGGCCGGGCGGCGGTGATCGCGATCGCCGCGCACGGCCCGGCGGACCTGGTCGCGGTCGACGACAGCGCCAACTTCCTGGCCCTGCCCTGGGAGGGGCCGCTGGCCGAGGCGGCCCCGCTGGTCACCGGCGAGGAGGGCTTCGCCCGGCTGGCCGCCGCCGAGGTGGTGGTCCGCTCGCCCGGGGTGCCGAACACCCACCCGTGGCTGGTCGAGCTGCGCGGCCGGGGCGTCACCGTCACCCAGGGCAGCGCGCTGTGGATGGCCGACCACGCCCGGCGGACCGTCGGGGTGACCGGCAGCAAGGGCAAGTCCACCACGTCCAGCCTGATCAGCCACCTGCTCACGGCGGTCGACCGGCCGAACGTCTTCGGCGGCAACATCGGGGTGCCGCTGCTCGACCTGCCCGACGCCGACCTGTACGTGCTGGAGTTGTCCAGCTACCAGTGCGCCGACCTGACCGACTCGCCCCGCGTCGCGGTGGTCACCGCGCTCTTTCCCGAGCACCTCGACGCGCACGGCGGCGAGCGGGAGTACTACCGGGACAAGCTCAACCTGCTCGCGCACGGGCCGCAGACGATCGTGGTCAACGGGGCGGACCCGCGGCTCGTCGCCGAGTTGGGCGACCGGCCAGCCGTGCGCGCCGGCTCCCCGGACACCACGCACGTGGCCCCGGGCCCGGACGGCACGCCCTGGTTCCACCTCGGCGACCGGCCGCTGTTTCCGCGCGCGGTGCTGCCCCTGGTGGGTCGGCACAACGAGGGCAACCTCTGCGTCGCCCTCGCCGTGCTCGCAGCGCTCGGTGTCGACGTGGTGGCCCGCGCCGACGCCCTCGCGGTCGCGGTCGCCGGGTTCCAGGGCCTGGCCCACCGGCTCACCGAGATCGCCGACCCGTCGGGCCTCACCTTCGTCGACGACACCCTGGCCACCAGCCCGTACGCGGCGATGCACGCCATCGACGCGTACGAGGGGCGGCCGGTGACGGTGATCGTCGGCGGCGCCGACCGGGGGCTGGACTACGCCCCGCTGCGGGAGCACCTGGCCGAGCGGGAGATCACCGTGCTCGGCATCCCGGACAGCGGGCAGCGGATCGTGGCCACCCTGGCCGGGCTGCCGCGGGTGCGGGCCGAAGTGGTGGACGACCTGGTGGCCGCCGTGCGCCGGGCCCGGGAGTTGACCCCGGCCGACGGGGTGGTGCTGCTCTCGCCGGCCGCGCCCAGCTACGGCCGGTTCCGCAACTTCGAGCACCGCTCCGAGGTCTTCGCCGAGGCGGTCCGGGACACCGCCGGCCACCCCGCCCGCTAGCCGCGCCGGGCGGCCTTGACCGGGGTCCAGGCGAACGCGAGGCAGCCGCCGACCAGCGCGAGCAGCATCCCGACGAAGAACCCGCCCAGGTTGGAGGTCAGCCAGGAGACCAGGGCGAGCACCAGGGAGACGAGCGCGTAGAAGAGCCGCTGCGGCGGGTGGGCCAGGAGCAGCACGCCGCACAGCAGCAGGATGACCGGCACGAGGTAGCCGGCCAGCCCCTGCGGCCCGATGTGCAGGATCACCGGCAGCGGCGCGCGCAGTGTCACGAGGATCTCGGTGCCGCCGATGGCCACGAGCAGGCCACCCCAGAAGGGGCGGCTGCGCCGCCAGGCCCGCCACCGGCCGACCGTCCGCCCGGCGCCGCCGGAGATCGGCCCCCCGGCGGGACCGTCGACCCGGGGCGCCACGCCACCCTCGGGCATCTCAGCAGCCTTCGGCGGTGAACCGCATCCGCAGGTTCGGCAGGGTGAACACGGCGGCCGTGGTCGCGTAGTTGTTCTGCCGCAGCCCCGTGATGGTCACCTTGTCGGCCTGCTGGCCGAAGACGCCCGGGTTGCCCCGCACGCCGGGCACCTTGTCCAGCGTGCTGGCGTCCTGGCCGATGTCGATCGACGTGAACGACGCGTTGCCGGAGATTTCGTCGGAGTCGACGACGAGGGTGCGGGCGCTCACCGGTTTCCCGTTGTTGCCGGCGGTGAGCTTCATGTACATGCCGCCGAGGTTGATGCTCTGGCACAGGTTGGTCAGCTCGGCCTTGTCGATCGCCGAGACGAGCACGACGACCTGGCCGCCGGTGTCGCCCTGGTTGGGGCTGTCCTCGATCATCTGGTCGAGGGTGGCGAACTGCTCGAACCCGGTCCCGTCGAGCTTGTCGGCGGTGACGACGAAGGGCATGCCGGAGATCGCGAACTGCGCGCCGAGCACCCCCTGGGCGGTGAGCAGCACCATTCCGGCGGCACCGATTCCGGCGGCGGCCAGGCTGACCGCGAACCGCCGCCAGCGCACGCCGCCGGAGGGCGGGACCGGCTCGGTGGGTACGGTGTCGTCCGACATGACGGCTCCTCTTCGAGATCGATTTGTCCGCGACAATGCGGGAGTCCGCGTCGCGGAGCGGGCCGGTGATCTGAATTGGTTGCGCACGGCGTGTTGGGTGTCGTCGCAGGGCGAAGTTACCGCTGGGTAAAGGGTGGGTCAACACCGATGTCCAGTTGAGTCGGTCGATCTGCGAAATGTGGCTGATAGTGAGAAACCGCAGCGGTTTCTGACCGTGCGACGGCGGTCAGGTCGAGGGCCGGGGCGACCCGGCCGTGGCGCTCAGGCGTCCCGTCGGGGTGGCCGCGCCGGGTCGACGGCGCAGGGAGCGGTGACGCCCCCGGCTCCCGCGTCGGCCGCCCGTGCCACCCGGCCACCGGCCTCCGGGCCGAGAAACGGCGCGGTCATCGCGTACGTCAGGACGGGCAGGAGTTGGGGCAGTTCGGCGGTGCGCCCCTGGCTCACCCGGTGCCGCAGGGTGCCGTAGATGCCACCGACCACAGTGGTCACCAGCAGGTCGTCCTCCTCGGGGGACAGGGGTGACC
>NZ_SMKJ01000413.1:0-4340 GCF_004348615.1 Micromonospora sp. KC207 | reverse complement strand
GGCGAACAGGGCGCTGACCGCGACCTCGTCCGGGCCGGGGGCGTCGCCGCCCAGGCCGGGCGGGCGGGCCGGGGAGGCCAGCGCCACCACGGGCTTGTCCCGGCCGATCCGCCGGGCCAGCCGGGCGAACTTGCGCGGGTTGCCGAACGTCTCCAGGTACAACATGATCACGTCCGTGCCGGGGTCGTCCTGCCAGTACTGGAGCAGGTCGTTGCCGGAGACGTCGGCCCGGTTGCCGGCCGAGACGAAGCTGGACAGACCGAGGCCCCGCCGGGCCGCCTCGGCGAGCAGCGCCACCCCGAACGTGCCGGACTGGCTGAAGATCCCCACCCGGCCGGGGGCCGGCAGCGCGGGGGCGAGGGTGGCGTTGAGGCGTACCTTTTCGTCGGTGTTGGCCACGCCGAGGCAGTTCGGGCCGACGACCCGCATGCCGGCGGCATGCGCGGCGCGGACCAGGGCCCGCTGGGCCGCAGCGCCGGCGGCGCCGGCCTCGGCGAAGCCGGCCGAGATCACCACCAGGCCGTGCGCGCCGGCCGCCGCCGCGTCGGCCACCACCGCGCCGACCGCCTCCGGGGCCACCGCGACCACCGCCAGGTCGATCGAGTGGCCGGCGTCGACCGCCGACGGGTACGCGGGCAGCCCCGCCACCGTCGCCGCGCTCGGGTGCACCGGCACGACCGGTCCGGGGTACCCGCCGTCGCGCAGGTGCCCGAGCAGGGCCGCGCCGACGCCCTGCCCGGTGGCGCTCGCGCCGTAGACGGCGACGCCCCGGGGGGCCAGCAGCCGGGCGATGGAGCGGGCCTCGGTGCGGTGCTCCCGGCCACGCTGCACCTCCAGCGTCGCCTCGGTCGGCGCGATCGGGAAGCTCAGGTGCACCACGCCGTCGGCGTACTGGCGTTGCACCTGGTAGCCGAAGTCGGCGAAGACCCGCAGCATCGCCGCGTTGGCCGGGAGCACCTCGGCGACGAAGTGCACGATCCCGGCCCGCCGGGCGGCGTCGGCCAGGTGTTCCAGCAGCACCGAGCCGATCCCCCGCCCCTGGTAGGCGTCCTCCACCACGAACGCCACCTCGGCCTCGGGGGCCTGCGGGCCGAGCCGCTCGTACCGGCCGACGGCGACGATCCGATCGGCGGCGAGCACCACGAACGCCTCCCGGTCCCGGTGGTCGACGTGGACGAACCGGTTCAGGTCCCGCTCGGGGATGCGCGGGTACGGCGAGAAGTAGCGCAGGTAGCGGGTGCGCTCGGAGAAACGGGCGTGCATCGACACGATGCCCGGGGCGTCGTCCGGGCGAATCGGTCGCAGCGCGACGGTGCTGCCATCGCTGAGCAGCACGTCCACCGGCCGGTCGACGGTGGTCACCTGTTCCGGCCCCACCCCGCTCAGTCCCGGGGGTCGTGCGGGTCGAGGCCGAGCAGGGGGAACACCGACTTGCGGGTGGCCGCGATGGCCCGGTCCACCGAGTTCGGCTCGCCGGTCGGCTGCCACGGCTCGTACGCGGGGTCGGCGTCGTCGGTCATCCGCAGCGGCACCTCCCGACCGGGGCGACGGGCAGCGGCGAGAGCCCGCCACCCGGGCGGGGTGAGCGTAGCCGGGTCGATCGGACCGCCGGTCGCCACCGCGAGCAGGTGGGTCCACGCGCGGGGCACCACCTCGACGAGGGCGTACCCGCCGCCGCCGGTGGCCACCCAGCGGCCGTCGCACAGCTCGTCGGCCAGCGCCCGCAGCGCGAGATAGGTGGCGCGCTGCCCGTCGACGGTCAGGTGCAGGTCCGCGAGGGGGTCGATCCGGTGCCCGTCCGCCCCGCACTGGGTGAGCAGGAGCTGCGGCCGGAACGCGCGCAGCACCGACGGCACGATCGCGTGGAACGCGCGCAGCCACCCGGCGTCGTCGATGCCGGGCGGCAGCGGGACGTTCACTGCGCTGCCCTGCGCGCCCGGCCCGCCGACCTCGTCGGCAAACCCGGTGCCGGGGAACAGCGCGAGCGGGGTCTCGTGCAGGCTGATGGTGAGCACCCGGGGGTCGTCCCAGAAGATGGCCTGCACGCCGTCGCCGTGGTGCACGTCCACGTCGACGTACGCGATCCGCTCCGCGCCGAGGTCGAGCAGTCGGGCGATGGCCACCGCCGGGTCGTTGTAGACGCAGAACCCGGCCGCGCGGGCCGGCATGGCATGGTGCAGCCCACCGGCCACGTTGACCGCCCGCCGGGCCTCGCCCCGCCACACCGCCTCGGCGGCGACCACGGTGGCTCCGGCGACCAGCGCGCTGGACTCGTGCATCCCGTCGAAGACCGGGTTGTCCGACGTGCCCAGCCCGAACCCGGCGAAGAGCGGGTCGCGGGGGGCGACCCGGACCGCGTCGAGGTAGCGCGGGTCGTGTACCCGGGTCAGCAGGGCCTCGTCGGCCGGCTCGGGCTTGACCAGCCGCACCCCGGGCCGGCCCAGTACGCCCAACTCCCCGGCGAGCGCGACGGTCAGCTCGACCCGCACCGGATCGAGCGGATGGTCACCCATGTCGTAGGCGAGCAGGGCCTCGTCCCACACCACCACCGTGTCCTCGGACATGGGGCCATCGTCGCACGGGCCGGCAGCGAGGCCCACCGCACGCGCTGCTCGCGGCACCGGGTGTCGGCCGTCAGCCGCCGGTGGCGACGGGCCGGGAGCCGTCGGCGACCCAGTTGCTCCACGATCCGACGTAGAGGGCGGCGTCCGGGCGGCCGGCCAGGTGCAGGGCGAGCACGGCCTGCGCGGCGGTCACCCCGGAACCGCAGTACGCCCCCACTGGCGCGGCGTCGGCGACCCCGGCGGCGGCGAACCGCTTCCGCAGCGCCCCGGGGGACGGGAACCGGCCGTCCGGGCCGACGTACTCGCCGGCGGGCAGGTTCACCGCGCCCGGCACGTGCCCGGCCACGGGATCGATCGGCTCCTGCTCGCCCCGGTAGCGCGCCGCGGCCCGCACGTCGAGCAGCGTCCCGTCGCCGGCGGCAGCGAGCACGGCGGCCGAGGCGGCGTCGAGCACCGGCAGCTCACCCGGGCGGACGGTCACGTCACCGGGGGCCGGGGTGGGCACGTCGGTCGACCGGGGCAGGCCGGCGGCCACCCAGGCCGGGAAGCCGCCGTGCAGCACCCGGACCGGCCGGTGGCCGGCCCAGCGCAGCGTCCACCAGGCCCGCGCCGCGCCCAGCGCGTCGCCGCCGTCGTACACGACGACGGGGTGACCGGCACGGACCCCGGCGGCCCGCAGCGCCGCCTGGAGGGCTGCGGGGGCGGGCAGCGGGTGCCGGCCGGCCTCGCCGGGCGGCCCGCACAGCGCGGCGTCCAGGTCGACGAAGACCGCGCCGGGGAGGTGGCCGGCGGCGTAGTCTTCGCGGCCGGGCGGGCCGGCGAGCCGCCAGCGGACGTCGAGCAGGGTGGGTGGGGCGGCGGAGTCGAGCTCCACGGCGAGCCGGTCGGCCTCGACCAGCAGCTCCTCAGTACCGGACATGGCGTCCAGTCAACACCATCCGGGCGGTCACCTCCCGGTACGGCGGCGGGGCATGTCCGGCGGCCGGGGTACGATCGACCTCCGGGAGGTCGCCGACGTGAAGCACCTGGTCGACACGAGTGGGCGCGGAACTGCCTCCGCCGAGAGGGGGAATCGATGCGCCACGATCTAGTGGACACCACCGAGATGTACCTGCGCACCATCCTTGAGCTTGAGGAGGAGGGCGTCCCGCCGCTGCGCGCCCGGATCGCCGAGCGGCTGCACCAGAGCGGCCCCACCGTCAGCCAGACCGTCGCCCGCATGGAGCGCGACGGGCTGCTCACCGTGGAGGGCGACCGGCACCTCGCGCTGACCCCGCTGGGCCGCGCCTCCGCCGTGTCGGTGATGCGCAAGCACCGGCTCGCCGAGCTGCTGCTGGTCAACGTCATCGGGATGCCCTACGAGGAGGCCCACGAGGAGGCCTGCCGGTGGGAGCACGTGATGAGCGACGCGGTCGAAAAGCGGGTGTACGACCTGCTCAACCGCCCCACCCGCTCCCCGTACGGCAACCCGATCCCGGGCCTGGAGCAGCTGGGCACCCCGGAGCAGCCGGCCGACCGCAGCGACGGCGAGCGCAACCTGGCGTTCCCGGGGCTCACCGGCACGGTGGTGGTGCGGCGGATCTGCGAGAGCGTGCAGACCGACGCCGACGTGCTGCGGCAGTTGCACGCCGCCGGGGTCGACCCGGGCGCGACGGTGACCGTGGCCCAGGAACGGGACGGGGTCTCCATCGACCGCTCCGGCGACCGGGTCCGGCTGCCCCGCGAGGTCGCCTCCCGGGTCTTCGTCGCCGCCCACTGACCCCCGCCGCCCAATAG
>NZ_SMKJ01000412.1:0-4354 GCF_004348615.1 Micromonospora sp. KC207 | reverse complement strand
GGGTGGCCCCAGGCCACCGACAGGTCCGACCCGGGGCGGGGGTGCCCCTCGAAAGCGTCCTCATCGGACTCGTACCGATACACCATGTCACCCAGAGTAGGGGCTATTATCCCTTTAGGGGGTAATACCTCGAAACTGCGGCGCGGCCCGCCCTGCCTGCGGCGAGCCCGGCGCGGCCCGGCGGCCCGGGCCGCGCCGGGCTGTCCGCCCGTCAGTGCGAGAATGCCGGGCGTGACCGGCGACCACTACTTCTCCGCTGAACCCGGAACCGCCGCCCGCCCCCGGGAGGTCGAGTTCACCGCTGCCGGGCGCGACTACACGCTGACCTCGGCCGGCGGGGTCTTCTCCGCCGGCCGCCTCGACCCGGGCACGGCCGTCCTCCTGCGCAAGGCGGACCTGCCGACACCCGACGCCGCCGGCCCCCTGCTGGACCTGGGGTGCGGCTTCGGCCCGATCGCCTGCGTGCTGGCCGGCAGCGCCCCGGCGGCCATCGTCTGGGCCGTCGACGTCAACGAACGGGCCCGCGCGCTCGCCGCGGCCAACGCCGAGCGGGTCGGTGCCGCCGACCGGGTCCGCGTCGCCGCCCCGGACGACGTGCCGGCCGATGTGACGTTCGCCCAGCTCTGGTCCAACCCGCCGATCCGGATCGGCAAAGAGGGCCTGCACGAGCTGCTGCTGCGCTGGCTGCCCCGGCTCGCCCCGGACGGCGTGGCCTGGCTGGTGGTCGCCCGCCACCTCGGCGGCGACTCGCTGCACCGCTGGCTGGTCGAGCGGGGTTGGCAGGTGCGGCGGCACGCCAGCCAGAAGGGCTACCGGGTGCTGCGGGTCACCCGCTGATCGGGGGGCGGCCCGATGGTCGAGCGATCGCCCCGGTAATCGGGTGTCGCCCGCCCGGCCCGCTCGGGCAGGATGCCGGCGTGGGATACGTGGACGTGGGAGCCGTCGGGCACATTCTCCCTGACGGTCGGGAGCTCTTCGCCGATGTGTCGTTCCGGGTCGGTGAGGGCACCAAGGTCGCCCTGGTCGGGCCGAACGGCGCGGGCAAGACGACGCTGTTGCGGATGGTCGCCGGCGACCTGCCGGTGCGCTCGGGCGGAATCGCCCGGTCCGGTGGCCTCGGCGTGATGCGCCAGTTCATCGGCATGATCGGCGACGACTCCACCCTCGCCGACCTGGCCCTGTCGCTCGCGCCGCCGACGCTGCGCGAGGCCGGCCGCCGACTCGCCGAGACCGAGGCGGCCATGCGGGCGGCCGAGGTGCGCGGCAAGTACGGCAACGCCGCCGCCAAGGCGCAGCTCGCTTACGCTGACGCGCTCGCCGCCTGGGGCGAGAGTGGCGGTTACGACGCCGAGGTCCTTTTTGACACCGTCGCCACGACCGTGCTCCACCTGCCCTGGGACACCGCCCGGGACCGCCCGGTACGTACCCTCTCCGGCGGCCAGCAGAAGCGCTTCGCCCTCGAACTGCTGCTGCGCGGGCCCGACGAGGTGCTGCTGCTCGACGAGCCGGACAACTTCCTCGACGTGCCGGGCAAGCGGTGGCTGGAGGACCGGCTGCGCGAGTCGTCGAAGTCGGTGCTCTACGTCTCGCACGACCGGGAGTTGCTGGCCCGCACCGCCGACCGGGTGGTCGCCGTGGAGGGTGGCAGCGCCTGGGTGCACCCGGGGGGCTTCGCGAGCTGGCACGACGCGCGAATGGCCCGGCACGCCCGCCTCGACGAACTGCGCCGCCGCTGGGACGAGGAGCACCAGAAGCTGCGCGAGCTGGTGCTGATGTACAAGCAGAAGGCCGCGTACAACGACGGGTTGGCGTCGCGGTACCAGGCCGCGCAGACCCGGCTGCGCAAGTTCGAGGAGGCCGGGCCGCCGCCGGTACCACCGAAGGACCAGGACATTCGGATGCGCCTGACCGGCGGGCGGACCGGCAAGCGCGCGGTGATCGCCGAGCAGCTTGAGCTCGACGGCCTGACCTACCCGTTCGACCTGGAGATCTGGTACGGCGATCGGCTCGCGGTGCTCGGGGCCAACGGCACCGGCAAGTCGCACTTCCTGCGACTGCTGGCCCGGGGCGGCACCGACCCGGACCCGGCCAACGGCCCGGTCGACGGGGCCGCCGCGCTGGCCCCGGTGGCGCACGACGGGGTGGTCCGGCTCGGCGCGCGGGTACGCCCCGGCCACTTCTCGCAAACCCACGACCGGCCCGAGCTGATGGCCAAGACGCTGGTCGAGGTCCTGTGGCGCGGCGACGACCACCGGGCCGGGATGGACCGGCACGCGGCGATGGCCGCACTGAGCCGGTACGAGCTGGCCGGGCAGGGCGACCAGCGCTTCGGCACCCTCTCCGGCGGCCAGCAGGCCCGCTTCCTGGTCCTGCTGCTGGAGCTGTCCGGGGCGACGCTGCTGCTGCTCGACGAGCCGACCGACAACCTGGACCTGGCCAGCGCGGAGGCGCTGGAGGCCGGCCTCGCGGCGTTCTCGGGCACGGTGATCGCGGTGACCCACGACCGCTGGTTCACCCGATCCTTCGACCGCTTCCTGCTGTTCGGCAAGGACGGCGAGGTCGTCGAGACCCCCGAGCCGGTCTGGGACGTGTAAGGAGGAGTCCCCTGTTAACGAATAGCGTTGTACAGGGCCCCTCCTAACGCCTGGCATAGGGTTGATCGCGTGACTGAGATGACGTACCGCCGGTTGGGCGATTCCGGGCTCGTGGTGTCCGTGGTCGGCGTCGGCTGCAACAACTTCGGCCGCAAGCTCGACCTCGACGGCACCCGGGCGGTGGTCGACGCGGCGCTCGACGCCGGCATCACCCTGTTCGACACCGCCGACATCTACGGCGAGCCGCAGGGCACCTCCGAGGAGTTGCTCGGCCAGGCGCTCAAGGGCCGCCGGGACGAGGTGGTGCTGGCCACCAAGTTCGGCATGGACATGCACGGGCTCAACGGGGCGGACTTCGGGGCCCGGGGCTCCCGGCGCTACATCGCCCGCGCGGTCGAGGCGTCGCTGCGGCGGCTCGGCACCGACCACATCGACCTGTACCAGATGCACGAGCCCGACCCGAGCACCCCGATCGACGAGACCCTCGCCGCCCTCGACGACCTGGTGCGCGCCGGCAAGGTGCGCTACCTGGGCAACTCCAACTTCGCCGGGTGGCAGATCGCCGACGCCGACTGGGTCTCCTCGTCCAACGGTCGGGCCCGGTTCGTCAGCGCACAGAACCACTACTCGCTGCTGGAGCGGGGCGTCGAGGCCGAGGTCATTCCCGCCTGCGAGCGCTTCGGCCTGGGTATGCTGCCGTTCTTCCCGCTCGCCAACGGCCTGCTCACCGGCAAGTACAAGCGTGGCGAGGCCGCCCCGACCGGCAGCCGGCTCTCCGGCGGTGGCCGGTACGCCGAACGCCTCGCTGCCGCGCCGTGGGACACCATCGAGGCGATCGAAGCGTACGCCGCCGAGCGGGGACTCACCATGCTCCAGGTGGCGATCGGCGGGCTGGCCGCCCGGCCCGCGGTGGCCTCCGTCATTGCCGGGGCCACCACCCCGGAGCAGGTGTGCGCCAACGCCGAGGCCGGCACGTGGCAGCCCGGCGACGACGACCTGGACGCGCTCGACGCCGTCCTCTGAGGTGCCATGGCCCGCCCACCTCGAGGCGGCGCTCACCCGGCTCGACGAACGCGTCGATACCCTGCCACAGCCGAACGACGAGGGACGCCGGGGCAGCCCGCCCCCGACGTCCCTCGTCCGACTCCCGGCCGGTCAGGCCGCCGGCTCCCCGGGGCGGGCCGGCCGGCGTCGCCGCACGAGCAGCAGCGGCACCGCCGCCAGTAGCGCGACGGCGACGAGCCCGCCGGCCGCGTACGTCCACCACCCGACGCCCGACCGGTCCCGCTCGTCCGGGCCGGCCTGCACGGCGACGGGCCGTGGCGCGGGCGGCGACTGGGCGGGCCGGGCCTGCACCGTCGCCTTCGCCGACGTCTGGTACGGGGCGGGCGCGGTGACCGTCACTTGCCAGCGGCCGGGGGAGAGCACCGGGCCGCTGGAGTAGAAGCCCTGCCCCTCCGCGGCCGGTTCGAGTTGCAGCGGCCCGGCCTTCCGGTCGCCCTCACCCTCGGCGGTGAGGACCAACCGCACCGGCTGGTCGAGCCGGTGGCCGTCGGCGTGGGTGGCCCGCACGGTGACCCCGCCGGCCCCGTCGCCGGCCACCGTCAGCTTGAGTTTTCCGTTGTGCGCCGCCGCCGGGGCCGTCGGCAGCGCCACCAGGCACGCCGCGACGAGCGCGGCGGTGAGAATCCTGAGGGTACGCATCGCACGTGCTCCACTCGTTCGGTTCGGGTGGGGCCGCTCCCGCCGTCGTCGTGGAC
>NZ_SMKJ01000411.1:0-4357 GCF_004348615.1 Micromonospora sp. KC207 | reverse complement strand
GCGCTGGCGCTGGGATCGGCGGCCCCGCCGGTGCGGGAGGAGCCGGGACCCGAGCCGGGCCACGGCCGCGCAGGGCGGCGACCACGGCGAGGTTCAGCGCCGCGACGCCGACGTACACCAGGTTCCAGCCGGCGGCCGCCGGGCGGGCCGGGCCGGCCAGCAGCGGCAGCACCGGCTGTACGGTGACCAGCGCCGCGAACCACGGCACCGTCAGTCGGGTCAACCGGCCGTAGCCGGCCGCCAGCACCGCGCTGACCCCTGCGACCAGCGCGGCGTAGCGGGCCCCGGACCAGCCGGTCACCCCGAACAGGTCCACCGACCAGGCGGCGTACCCGTCGAGCACCACCAGCAGCAGGCCCACCGCGGCGAACGTCTCCGCCGTGCCGCGCAGCCCGCGCCGCGCCGCGAGCGGCGGGACGGCCAGGGCGAGCGCGGTGAACGCGAACAGGATCAGCGCCCGGCCGACGACGCCCACCGTGGCCCAGGCGACCGCCGTGAATACCACCGCCGCCGTGCCGAGCAGCAGGCCGCCGAGCACGAAGAGCAGCCCCTGCACCGCCCGGGTGGAGGTCTCCGCGCCGCCGACCGGCACCGGCCGCTGCGGCTGCACCGGCCCTGCCGACGGTGACGGCACCCGCACCGCCGGGCCGGGCACGGGCAGCGTGGGGCCGACCGCCGGCACGGGGGCCGGCGCGGGAGGCACGGAAGCCGGCGCGGGCAGGGGCCGCGGGACGGGGGCCGGTCCCGACGGGTGCGCGGCGCCGACCGGGGTCGCCGCCCGAACCCGGGCCGCCAGGTCCGCCCGGCGGGCCTGCGCGGACCGCACCGCCTCGACCAGTTCGAGGTACGCCCGGTGGGCCTGCTCCGCCCGCCCGGCGAGGATGACGATCTCCCGGTCGAGCCGGATCACCTCGGCAGCCGCCGGGTCGGGGGCCCGGCCACAGCGCCGGCAGCCGACGCGCAGGTCGGCCGGGGCGCCGCACCCCGGGCAGGGGTAGCCACTCGTGTCCACCCGGCCATCATGGTGGCCGGGTCAAACCCCGCCCAGAGTGCGCGTACTCAGGCGCGTACTCAGGGACGGGTCTGCTCGTGCACCCAGGCCGTGTAGTCGGGGTTGCCGCTGTCCACCCAGGTCACCAGGACCTCCGGCACCTCGTACGGGTGGCTGAGGCGGATATGGTCGACCAGCGCTTGAACCCGGTCCGGCGCGGTCTTGAACAGCACGGACCATTCGGTGGTCGTCTCCATCGCGGACCGCCACCAGTAGGTGCTGTCCACCTGGCCGCCCACCTGCGCGCAGGCGGCCAGCCGACCGGCGACCGCAGCCGCCGCGAGCACGTCCGCGACCGAGCGGCTGTCCACCACGGTCGTCACCACGCTGATTCGCTCCACCAACGCACCCTACGCGCCGTCGGCCCCGTCGTGGTGCGCCGCGATCCATTCGTCGATCCGCGCCCACCAGTCGAACAGCCAGTCGATGCGCTCCTGCTTGCCGGTGGGAATCTCCTCCGGCGGCACCGACCAGAACCGCATGATGATCCGCTTGTCCATCGGCAGCTCCCGCCAGACGTCGGCGACGGTGAGCATCCGGTCCAGCCCGGTGTGCGCCACGAAGATCACCCCGGCGTCGGGGGCGGCGTCAAGCGCGGCGAGCAGCCCGCCGGGCTGCGGGGCGAGCACGTGCCGCATCCGTTCCGCGCGCAGCGCCATCCGTTCCAGGCCGAGCGAACGCAGCCGGGCGATGGCGCGCAGCCGGCGGCGCGGGGTGAAGTTGCCCCCCTCGGGGAAGATCACGAAGGCGTCGTCGTCGTCCAGGCCGGTGGCGAGGTGGCCGATCTGCTCGGTCACCGACTCCCGCCGGTCGGACTCCGGCGCAAGGAACCGGTTGGGCAGCCGGTTGAGCAGCACGTCGATTGCCGGGTCCCACTGGAGGCTCTCCTTGAGCACGATCCGGGGCTCCCGGTGGAACCAGTTGACCAGCGCGTGGATCAGGATGAACGAGTCGCCCGGCCCAGCGTGCCGGCAGACCACCAGCTCGGGGCGACCGGGCAGCGCCGTGTCGGGGTCGGTGCCGACCACGTCGATGCGCAGCCGCAGCGTCCACCGGGCCTGCCAGAAGAACACCTGGAGGAAGTGGCCGGCGAGCACGTAGTGCGCCCGCTGGAACGGCGGCGTCCGCTTCCACACCCCGAAACCGGAGGCCAGCCAGAGCGCGAAGAGGGCCAGCAGCGCCGCCGCGTCCCAGACCAGGTAGACGCAGCCGATCCAGAGCAGGCGCAGCGGTCGCAGCCGGCCCGGGACCAGCGGGGACAGCGCCAGAGCGGCGAGGGCCCAGGCCGGCAGCGTGGTCACCACGGCCGCCGCGAGCAGCACCACACCGGGCGCCAGCAGCAACCGGCGGACCCATCGGGGCGGCAGCGGCATCAGCGGTCCAGGTGGGTCGCCAGGTAGCGGCGGGAGGCGGTGTACGCGCGGCTGATCCGCCGGCCCACCGCCGCCATGTCCCGGTACGCCCACGGGCTGTCCTCGCGCGGGCCCGGCCCCCCGGTGGGCAGCACGTGCACCCGAACCCCGTCGGGCAGCGCCGCCATCTCCCGGGCGAACCGGTGCCGGCGGGCTATCTCGAACGCGACCTGGGCGATTTCCCAGGGCCGCCGGGGCGGCGTCAGCTCCCGCTCGATCCGGCCCACCTGGAGTACGAAGATCTGCCGCGCCCCGGCCTCGACCGCCGCGCCGATCGGGATGGAGTTGACGATCCCGCCGTCGATGTAGTGCTGGCCGCCGATCTCGGTGGGCGGCAGCAGCCCCGGCACCGAGGCGGAGGCGAGCACCGCCGGCACCAGCGGGCCGCTGTCGAACCAGTGCTCGGCGGCCCGCTCGATGTTCGCCGCGCAGCAGCGGAACGGCACCCGCAGGTCGGCGAAGGTGGTCTCCTCGCCCAGCTCGGCCTCCAGCAGCCGGCGCAGCGGCCGGGGCGAGTGCAGGTGGGTACGGGCGGCGAAGCGGCGTAGCTGCCGGGCGACCGAGTCGCCGTACACCTCGCTGGCCTCGGGGGACGCCCAGAGCCGCACCAGCCGGTCGGTGACCGCCTCGGTCGGGTCGGCCGCGACGAGCGCGCCGTTCACCGCCCCGATCGAGGTGCCGAGCACCAGATCGGGGCGGACGTCAGCACGAAACAGGGCACGCAGCATGCCCACCTCGACCGCGCCGAGAACTCCCCCGCCGCCGAGCACGTACGCCACCGGACCGCTGACCATGCCGCTCATCCTGGCACGCGTGGTCACGCCGGCCGTCCGGCGCCGGGCGGCCCCGTCCCCACGTCGGCCGGGTAGGACCGGACGGGCGTTGACAGGCCGGACACATTCGCGCAACCTGATACCGCCCCGACCTCAGGCAGGTGCGATCCGTCATGGCAACACTGCACGCCGGCAGGCTGCTGGCCCGCAGGTACCGGCTCCTCGACCAGATCGGCGCGGGCGGCATGTCGGTCATCTGGCGTGCCCGGGACGAGGTTCTCGACCGCATGGTCGCGCTGAAGGTGCTCGCGCCGTCGCTCGCGGCGGACGCCCGGTTCCGGGACATGGTCCGCGAGGAGGCCCGCTCCGCCGCGCAGCTCGTCCACCCACACATGACGTCGGTGCACGACTACGGCGAGACGCTCGCCCCGGACGGCAGCATCACCTCGTTCGTGGTGATGGAGCTGCTCAACGGGGAGGAGCTGGAGTACCGGCTCACCGAGGGCCCGTTGCCCTGGCCGGAGGCGGTGGAGATCGGCGCCCAGGTGGCGGAGGCCCTCGCCGCCGCGCACCGGCTCGGCATCGTGCACCGGGACATCACCCCAGCCAACGTGATGATGACCCCGGTCGGCGTGAAGGTGCTGGACTTCGGCATCGCCACCCACATCGGCGCCCCCGACGAGGACGAGGACGGCGGCACCTTCGGCACGCCCGCGTACGTCGCGCCCGAGCGGCTGGACGGGGCACCGGCGCAGCCGGCCACCGACATCTACTCGCTCGGCGTACTGCTCTACGAGACGCTGACCGGGCGGGTGCCGTACCCGGCGGACACCTGGGAGCAGCTCGGCGCGGCCCTGGAGACCGGCGACCCGCCCCCGCCGTTGCAGGTGCCGGGCCTGCCGTCCGAGGTGGTCCGCATCTGCCTGCGCTGCCTGTCCCGGGAGCCACAGGACCGGCCCACCGCGCACCAGGTGGCCCTCGTGCTGCACGACCAACTCCTGCCGGGCGACCCGCAGGCCGCCACCATGCTCGCCCCGACCATGCCCCTGCCGTCGGTCGGCGTCCCGCCCGAGCCGCCCGGCGTCCCGGCCGGGACGCCCGTCCCCGCGCCGGGCACGGCG
>NZ_SMKJ01000410.1:0-4380 GCF_004348615.1 Micromonospora sp. KC207 | reverse complement strand
CCCGGGAGAACTAGCCCCGAAGCCCCGCCCGTGCCGCTCCGATCGCCCCACGTCGCCGGCGTGCCGGACGGGCCGCCCGGACACCGTCCTGTCGGCGATACGACGGCTGGTCGTTTCCCTGCGGCGACCTGCGGGTAGCACCCTGGACTGGTGAGCTGATCCGACCAGGGGAGGGCACGATGGAGAGCCGACTGCGGGTGCACGGGCATCCCATCCAACCGATGTTGGTGACGTTCCCGTTCGGGCTCTTCGTCAGCGCCACCATCTTCGACCTGGCCGACGTCGTCGGCGGTCCCGCCTTCCTCGGCGAGGTCGGCTACTGGACCGCGGTCGCCGCCCTCGTGGCCGCCGCGCTGTCCACGGTGGCCGGAATGGTCGACCTGTGGGACGCCGCGGGCGATCGGACCCGTCGCACCAAGATCACATTCAATCTGGTCAACGCCGCGATGGCCGGGATGTTCCTGCTGATCTGCCTGGTCCGGGCGAACTCGCCACAGCGTGGCGCGATCGGTGTCATGCTCGCCGCCGAACTGGTCGCGCTCGGGCTCGGCGGGGTCGGGGTGTGGCTCGGGGCCCGCCTGATGCGTCAGTTCGAGGCCGGCCGAGCCGAGGGCGGTGACCTCGACGCGCTCGGCGAGGTGGCGGGCGCCACGGTGGAAATCGCCCCGCCCCGCGCCTGAAATCCGCCCGCGTCTGAGATCCCCCGGACCCGAAATCGGTTGTCCGGGCGGCCGGACGCGGCGATGCTTCCCGGATGAGCGGGGGGCGGGAATTCGAGGACCTCGTCGCCGAGGGAACGTCCGTGCCCGTGCGGGGCTGGGACTTCTCCTGGCTGCGCGGGCGGGCCAGCGAGGAACGGCCGCCGTGGGGCTACGCCCGGCTCGTGGCCGACCGGATGGCGCGGGCCGACGCGGCGCTGGACCTCGACACCGGCGGCGGGGAGGTTCTCGCCGAGGTGCCTCGCCCGCCCCTGGTCCTGCTGGCCACCGAGGCGTGGCCAGCCAACGTCGAGGTGGCCCGGCGTAACCTGCGCCCGGTCGGCGCGACGGTGCTCCAGGTCGCCGAGGGCGGCGATCTTCCGGTGGGCGACGCCGCGCTGGACCTCGTGGTGAGCCGTCACCCGGTGCGCACGCGGTGGGACGAGGTCGCGCGGGTGTTGCGGCCCGGCGGGACGTTCTTGTCCCAGCAGATTCGCGGCGGCACCGTCCGGGAGCTGAGCGAGGCGATGCTGGGCCCGCAGCCCCCACCACGGCGGCAGCTTCCCGGCCAGGCCGTCGCCGCCGCCGAGGCGGCCGGGCTGACGGTGCTCGACCTGCGCGAGGCGACCCTGCGTACCGTCTTCCACGACATCGCGGCGGTGGTGTACTTCCTGCGCAAGGTGGTCTGGACGGTCCCCGGCTTCACCGTCGAGCGGTACCGACCCCAGCTCGCCCGCCTGCACGACCGGATCGCAGCCGACGGCCCGTTCGTGGCCCACGCCGGCCGGTTCCTGATCGAGGCGGTCCGGCCCACCTGACGGACTCCACACCGTCGGCTCCCGGTCGGTCTCCGGGCGCTTCGGTCGCTCCCCGGGCGGGTTGGCCTGCGCGCGCACCCCTTTGGAGCTGCCCCGTCTGTGCTACCGGCCCTGTTGTACCAGCGCGAACGCGGCCGAGCCTGTGGTGGCGGGACGCCGCGGGCCTGTGGTGGCACGAACGCGGCGGGCCTGTGGTGGCGCGGACGCGGCCGGGCCCGTGGTGGCGCGGACGCCGCAGGCCCGTGGTAGCGCGAATGGGGCAGCTCCAAAGGGAGCGGCGGAACATCTGTCGCCCGCAACCACCCGCACCCTGCCCTGCGCCCCATTTGCCTCAAGGCTCGGGAATCGGCTCCGGTCAGCCGTGCGCCTCGGCGTGGTGGGCGGCGAGCACGTCGGCGCCGAAGTCGCTGTCCGGGCGGCGCAAAACGGTGTGAGCGTGGTTGCCGTCGTCGGCGGTGTTGTCGTACTCGATCAGCAGGTCGTCGCCCTGCACCCGGTAGTAGTGGCGCCGCCCCGGCCCGGTCGGGCCGGCCCAGGCGAAGTGCAGCGGCCCGCCGGCGAGCCGGCGCGCCTCCCGGTCGGCCAGTGCCGGCGGTAGCCGGTCCAGGTAGACGGCGACGAGCTGGTCCAGCATGGCCCGGCCGGTGGGGCCGAGCCGGTCGGCCGGCACCCCCAGCGGCTCGATCGGCCCGGCGACGCGCGGGCGGGTGGCGCTGATGATGTCGGCGGGGGCCTCGTCGGCGACGATCGCCGCCGTCCGCGCCGCCGGCCCCATGGCGTCGAGCAGGGCCCGGCCCAGGTCCTCCTCGACCCCGAGCGGCCGGGAGACCGGGTGCCCGGCGTGCCGGACGGCGGCCGGGTTCGCGCCGAGGAAGACGGGTGCGGGAGAGACCCGGTCGCCGACGACGGTCATGCTCACGGACAGGTGATGCCCCTCGAACCGCCAGGCCCACCGGTCGTCGCGGGCCGGGTCACCGAAGACCGCCACCCAGTAGTCGCCGCTGTGCCGCCCGCGCCGCCAGCCCTCGGCCCGGTCGAGCACCTCTTCCAGCGCGACGACGGCCATCGCCTGCGCGTACGCCGCGGGGCTCAGCGCGGTGGCCAGCAGCCGGTGTGCGGCCTTGCGGCCCGTGCGGTCCAGGTCGGCCAGGCAGACCCCGGGTCGCGGCCGAGGACGGTACTCCAGCCACCGCCGGGCCGCGTCGTCGTCGAACCGGCGCGCCGCGCGGGCCCGCGCCGCACCGTCGAGCGCGCCGAGCAGCGCGGTGCCGGCGGTGCGCATCTGTCCGGGTACGGGATCTTCCACCGACCCTGTATATACCCTGGCGGCGCAGGTCAGCATCGGCCCAGGTTGATCGGCGGGGGCGGCGGCGCCTGATAGCTTGCCGAGCCGGCACCGGGAGGGGCGATGAGCGACGACAGCGTGTACGTGGGCAACGCGGGCGTGGACGGCCCGGCCGAGGGTGGCTGGCTGCTCGGCCACTTCATGCCGGCCGGCGATCCCCGGCACAGCGACGACGTCGAGGTGAAGTGGGGCGTGCACGCGGCGGGGGAGAGCCGATCGCGGTGGGCCACCGGCGAGCGGCGTACCGCGCTGCTGGTGCTGGTCAGCGGCGGCCGGTTCCGGGTCGAGTTGCCGGACCGCACGGTGCTGCTCGCCCAGCCGGGCGACTACGTGGTGTGGGGCCGGGGCGTGGACCACTGCTGGTATGCCGAGAGCGAGTCGGTACTGCTGACCGTGCGCTGGCCGTCGGTGCCGGGCTACCGGGTTGAGCCGCCGGTGCGCCGCTGAGCGGCCTTCGCCCCGGCCCGCCGCACGGGCCGGCGCGGCCGGTGCCGCCTCGGCTTCCCAACATGCGATATTACCTACTAATCCTATAGGGTTTGCGTTCTATGCTCGTGTGGCACGCTCCGCCCGATCACCGTGAGGTCCCGCATGCTAGCCAGCCGTCGTCTCGAGCCCGACCCGCTTGCCGTCGCCGCCCGGTACGCCGCCGACCCGGCCAACTGGCCGGTCCCGCTCCGCTTCCACCCCGAACAGCGGTGGTACGCCCGCCTCGCGGTCGCCGCCGACCACGAGGTCTGGGCGCTGAGCTGGCTGCCCGGCCAGGGCACCGACCTGCACGACCACGGCGGCTCCTCCGGAGCCTTCCTGGTCGTCGACGGCGTGCTCACCGGGGAGACGGTCAGCGGCGGCCGGCTGCGTCCGCACCGCCTCGCCGCCGGTGCCGGCCGGCGTTTCGGCGCCCGTCACGTGCACATGGTCACCAACCGGGACGACCAGCCGGCGGTCAGCCTGCACGTCTACCGGCCCGCGCTGACCCGGATGACCCGCTACCGGCTCGTCGACGGGCTGCTGCGGGCGGCCGAGGTCGCCGAGGCCGGCGTCGCCTGGTGACATCCTTGACGAGGAGGGACCCGACAATGCCGTACGACCCCGCCCGCGCTCAGGGCTGTCCCCTGCCCGTGCCGCCGCCCGGCTCCCGGGGCATCTACGAGATCCTCGCCGAGGCGCGGTCCCGGCTGCGCCGGCTCGACGCCGAGCAGGCGCACGTGGCGTACCGCGAGGGCGCGCTGCTGGTCGACATCCGGCCGGCTGCGCAGCGCGCCGCGCACGGCGCGGTGCCCGGCGCCCTGGCGATCGAGCGCAACGTGCTGGAGTGGCGCTTCGACCCCCGCTGCGCGGCCCGCCTGCCCCAGGCCGTCGGCTACGACGTGCCCGTGGTGGTCATGTGTCAGGAGGGCTATACCTCCTCGCTCGCCGCCGCCGCGCTTCAGGACATCGGCCTGCATCGCGCCACCGACGTCGTCGGCGGCTTCGCCGCCTGGCGGATCGCCGGTCTGCCCACCCTCCGTTCCACGTC
>NZ_SMKJ01000040.1:0-32397 GCF_004348615.1 Micromonospora sp. KC207 | reverse complement strand
GCCCTGACCGGCCCGCCTCGCTCACCCGCCCGCAGCGGTGCGTCGTGCGACCGGTGACGGTAGCGTGGGCGTGTGCTTCCCGTCGCGCTGACCTGTCCCCTGTGGTGGGTCGCGCGTTGGACGGCGCGGATGCTGACGAGCCTGGCCGTCGTGGTCGCGTTCTCCCTCGGCGCCGCGTCGCTGCCGCTCGGCCCGGTGGTTGCCGGCGGCGCGGGCTCCGGTCCGGTCGCGGCAGCCTCCGGCGCCCCCGACGCTACGGATTCCACCGACTCCACCGGCACCGACTCCACCGGCACCGGCTTCACCGAGCCGGCGGCCGGCCCGCTCGCGCAGACCGACGCGCTGCCGCCGGCTGCGGCCGGACACTCCGTGTCTGCCGTGGCGGCCTCGCGTCGGGTGCCGGCCGGGCTCGCCCCTGAGGCCGCCGGCCCCCGCGCGCCGCCGGGCGCCTGAGCCACACGACGGGCCGCGCCCGTCACCGCTGTCGCCGAGGAACTTCACCGCCGCACACCCGCCCGCCGGACCCAGGACGCCGCACTCGTCCCGCCCGGCGGTGCGGAACCCCTTCCGCCTCCACCGCCCGTGAGGTGCCGATCATGGACATCGTTCTCTCCCGGTTCCTGACCGAGGTGCCGCTGGCCGCCGCCATCTGGTCCGTGCTGCTCGTGGTGGCGCTCAGCGTGCTCACCGTGCTGGTCGCCCGCCCGGCGCGGGACCGGCCGGCCGACGCCGAAGCCATTGCCCGGCCCGTGGCGCCGGCCGCCCAGGCGGTCGCCGATCTGCGCCGGTACGCCGAGGAGGTGGCGGTGGCCGCTGCCGGGGCCGCGCAGACCGCCCGCCGGCGGTGGGCCGCGTGGATGGCCGCCCAGGACGCGGCCGAGCAGGCCTGGCAGGCGTACGACGAGGCGGAGACGGCCGCCCGGCGCTTCCGCGACGCGGGTGCCCTGCCTACGCCGCGCACGCCGCGCACCCCCGCCGAGTACGCGAGTCGGGAGCGCTGGCTGCACCACGCCGCCACGGCCGCCCACCTGCGGGGGGAACTGTCCATCGGGCAGCTCTGCGACGTCTTCGCCCGCCGGGGCGGTTGGGACCCCCGCCTGCACCCGGTGCAGCAGGAGGTCGTCCTGGCCCGGGCGGTCCGGGACGGCAGGCTGGCCCGGTACCGGGCCGCCGCCGAGCGCGAGCGGGCCGCGTGGCGCGACGCGGACCTGGCCGCCGAAGCCGCCCGGGCGCTGGCCGCCGAGGCGTACGCCGCCGCCCAGCGCGTCCGGCCCGGCCGATCGCCGGCTCCCCGCGCGGCGGCCGGCCAGCCCGTCCCGGCCACCGGCCACCGGCTGGCCCGCTGGCGGCCGGCCCGCATCGGTTGAGCGTGCGACCACCCCGCTGCGATCTCCGGGATTTCGCCGTGAGTCGGGTCACGCCCGTCCGGAATCGGGCAGCCGGCCCATTCGGTCCGATCGGTCGCCGCAGTTCGCCGACGATCACGACCCGTTGTTCCGTTACGGTCCGCTGACGTTGTCTGAGCCGAGCATCCCATTGAGACACGTCAGCTCCGAATGGCCCGTAAACGAGGCCAGTATTGGATGTTTAAGCAGGTGAGAAGGGGTTGGCAGGGCTTCGGCCGGCCAGTAGTGTCGGCCCGTCCGGTGCGGTACCCGTTCGCAAGAGGCGACGCCGCGCCGACCCGCTCAATCGTGATCATCACGAACCGGGGACCCATTGCACGTCCGGGGTGAATCCGCAGGCTACGGCCCGTGGTAGGGCGATCTTCCCGCCCGAATCCGTCAGCTAACCCGGTAGGCGGTGTCGGAAGGAGTTCCATTCTCGTGCAGTTCGACCCCACCCCCCGGGTTGTTCCTCCACCACGGAGCCCGGTGCCCGTGTCCGCCGCCGAGCCGGCGCACTGACCGTCGCACCCTTCCGTACGCCCGCCTGAGCGGCGCCCTTTCGAAAGCGGACCCCACCGGCCGCGGACACGATCCGCGCCGCCGTGCGACGACGCACGCCCGGGTGCCTCCGCCTCCGCCCCCGTCCCGTGGAGGAACACGTGAACGATCAGCTCAAGCGGCACCTGCGGCGACTCGCCACGGAGCGTCCGTACCAGGTCGTCGCCGGCTCTGCCGCAGCGCTCCTGTTGGCCTCCGGCACCGGCGCGCTGCTCGTCGCCGTCCGCGACGCCCCCGCACCGCAGCAGACCACCAACGCCGCCGTGGCCGAGGTCGCACCCCGCCTCGACGGCGCGGCCAGCCGGGCCCAGGCCCGCCTCGCCGTGCCGGCCTCACCGAGCGCCTCGCCGTCGTCCAGCTCCACCCCGAACCCCGACCTGACCGCCACGGCGACGCCGAAGCGGACCACGGCGAAGCCGACAGCCCCGAAGCCGCCGTCGTCCAAGGTCCTCGACTACGACTACGAGGCCCAGACCACGTACTACTACTGCGGTCCCGCGGCGGTGCGCAACGCGCTCTCCGCCACCGGCGTCGCGAGCACCCAGGACGGCCTGGCCGCCGACCTCGGCACCACCGAGATGGGCACCAACTCCGCCTACGACACCACCCGCGTGCTCAACGAGATGGTCAAGGGTGCCCCGTACCGGACCCGGCTGATCCCCGGCGGCGCCGCCACCCCGGCCCAGACGGACCAGCTCAAGGCCGACGTGGTGAAGGCGATCAGCGCCGGGCGCGGTGTCGTGGTGAACATCGCCGGCGACGCCACCGACGTCGACGGCGGTTGGCACTCCTTTCCCGGCGGCCACTACATCGCCGTCGTCGGCTACCGGGACGCCGGACGCGCCGTGCGGATCGCCGACTCGGCCGACCCGGCCGTCCCGGCGTACTGGATCAGCACCGCCGCGCTGGCCCACTGGGCCGCGACCCGGGGCTACTCGGCCTGATATCACCCTCCCCCCACCGGGCCCCGGCGCTGCTTCCGCAAGCCGGGGCCCGGTGCCGTCTTCGCATCCGCTGGGCCGCAGGTGGATCACTCCTGCGGAAGCGGGCGGAGGCCCGGGACTTCGTGCGTTGGCCCGTCCTGTCGCCGAGTGTGCGATTTTCGCACCAGGGGTGACGACCGCAAGTGGTGTTCGGCCGGCGAGCAGGTACGGCGGGCGGGACGCTCAGGCGGTGGGGGAGAGCGGCGAGCCCACCTGCGCCGCGGTGTCGGCGGCATGCGGGACCGACGGGTTCCAGCCCGGCTCCAGCTCCCGCCGGGCCGCCGCCAGGAACGCCTCGGCGTACGACTCGGCGGGGAAGTCGCCCAGGTAGTGTGCCCGGGTGCCCCAGCGGGCCGCCGCCTTCGGGTCGGTGTCCAGCAGCAGGTCGAGCACCTCGTCGAGGTTGCCCGCGTCGCGCCGCAGCACGTAACCCGAGCCGGCCAGCGGGAACCGTTCGACGAACCGGTCGCCGTCGCCGACCATGTCCGTCACCGCGTACGGCTTGCCGGAGTAGAGGTAGTCGGAGATGACCCCGGACACGTCCGAAACCAGCGCGTCGGAGCGGTTCACGCAGTCGACCAGGGACAGCTCCCGGCTGGCCGCCGCGCCGAAGACGTGCTGCCGCCCGGTGCGGGCCCGGTCCGCCGCCAACAGCTCCGTGAGCCGGGCGAGCTGCCGTGCCGACGCCGGGTTCTGCCCGGTGTACGGGTGGGCGCGCAGGATCACCGTCGCGCCACGGGCCAGCAGCCCCCGCACGATCGCGTCGCCCACGGGCAGCGAGCAGTAGTTCGCGTCGGCGTGGTGCCCGGTCCAGGTCGGGGTGTACAGCACAGTCGGGTTCGCCGGGCCGGGGGTCGGCGTGCGGCGTACCTCGATCGCCTCGACCTGGGGGCGGCCGACCACGACGAACTTCTCCGCCGGGATGTCCACCCCGGCGCGGGCGTACCGGTCGATCGCGGCCCGGCCGGCCACGAAGTTGCGGTCGAACAGCGCCGTGACGGGGTTGGCGCTCGGGGCCTTGTCGCTGTCG
The DNA here is from genome assembly GCF_004348615.1 of Micromonospora sp. KC207. Lineage (NCBI taxonomy): Bacteria > Bacillati > Actinomycetota > Actinomycetes > Micromonosporales > Micromonosporaceae > Micromonospora > Micromonospora sp. KC207. The sequence goes on along the minus strand of NZ_SMKJ01000040.1, from coordinate 28,438 downwards.
CCGTGGTGGATCTGCACGTGGGTGAGCTGCGAGAACCGGATGAGGTGGCTGTTCTTCGCCCCGTGGTTGACGTAGAACGCCACCTTCAGGCTCGGCGCCAGCGCCTCGTCCACCGCCTTGAGCGTCGGGCAGTACACCACCGGGGCGGTGGTGGCCGCGGCGAGCGGGGCGAGGAACTCCGGCTCCCGCACCATCACGAAGAACGGCCGGCCGATCCGCTCCAGGTACGGCAGCCACATGGTGACCTGGTACTCCGACCCGGGCGGAGCGGAGAAGTGCAGCAGGAACTCCGGCCGGTGCGCACGCAGCACCCGGGTCACCGCCCCGCCGCCGGCCCTGGGCCGCAAGCGCCGCCTGGCCAGGCCGGCCGCGACCGTCCCGGCGACCGCCCCGACGGCCAGGGCCGCCAGCAGGGCCATCACGGCCGGCAGCACCAGGGCGGCGGCCAGCGCCACCCCGGCGAGCAGCACCAGCAGCGCGTCGCCGAGCCGGGCCGCGACCAGCGGAGTCCACGACCGCACGGGCAGGTTCGCCGCCCGGATCTCCAGGTCGCCGGCCTGGCGCAGCGGCCCCACCAGCAGCACCAGCCCCAGCAGCACCAGGGCCGTCGCCGTCAGCGCCGGGTCGAAGCCGGCGTCGAGCCGCCGGGCGTACCCGACGAGGATCGCGGCGGCGAGCAGCACCGCCTCGGCCGTGCTGTCGGCAGCCGGGCGGACCCGCCGCTCCCAACCGGCGGCGGCCAGGGCCGCCACCGCGAGCGCCAGACCCCAGCCCGTCGCCCCGGTCAGGGCGAGAGTGAGGAACGCCAGCACCGTCAGGCCGGTGGCCGCCACCCGGGCGGTCAGCTTCCTGACCAGGTCACCACGCATGTCGCTTCCGCTTCCTTCGCCCGTCGCGGTGGGTCGTCGCAGCCTCAGCCGGCCGCAGCCGGGGAGACCGCGCGGCTGGCCTGGGTGGGCACGCTCGCTCCGGGCAGCTCGCCGGGTGCCCGGCGTACGTCGATGACCTGCCCGGTCAGCTCGGAGATCAGCACGTCCAGCGACGACTGGGCGACGGTCTCGGCGGCCAGCAGCGTGTGCTCAGGTTCCTCGCCGAACGCCTTGGTGCGCATCGGGGTGGCGGTGCGCTCCGGGTTGATGCAGTTGACCCGTACGCCGAACTCGGCCCACTCGTCGGACAGCGCCTGGGTCAGGTTGACCAGGGCGGCCTTGGTGGCCGAGTAGAGCGCGTAGCGGGCCCGGCCCCGGGTGTACGAGCTGGAGGTGTAGAGCAGCAGCTGGCCCTTGGTCTGTTGCAGGTACGGCAGCGACTGCCGGGCGATGGTGACCGGCCCGACGAAGTTGACGTCCAGGACCCGGTCCATGCTCTCCTGGTTCATCTCCGCCAGCTCGCCCTTCTCCAGGACGCCGGCGGTGACCACCACGTGGTCGATCCGGCCGGTGGCCTCGAAGGCGGTCTTCAGCGCGGCCTCGACGTCCTTGGCGCGCTCGACGTGGGTGCCGGTGGTGGAGCGGCTGAACGGGAAGACCTGCGCGCCGTAGCGGCGGGCCAGCTCGGTCAGCTCGTGGCCGATGCCGTAGCTGCCCCCGAACACGACGATCGTGCGGCCGGTCAGCTCCTCGGTGTAGCCCCGGTCGGTCAGCCGGGGGGCCTGCGCGGCGGCGAGCTGGAACAGCTTGTCCGCCAGGTGCACGTCGACCGGGTGGGTGACCTTGATGTTCTCGTCCGAGCCGTCGATCACCTTGATGGGGGTGCCGGGCAGGTAGCGCAGCACGACGCCGCAGTCGTCGGTGGCGGCGAAGTCCGGGTCGCCGGCGGCGATCCGGTACGCCTCGCGGATGGTGCCCGACCGGAACGCCTGCGGGGTCTGGCCCCGGCGCAGCGTGGACCGGACCGGGATGTCGGTGATGCAGTCGTTCCCGTCGACCTGGATGATCGTGTCGGCCGAGGGGATCGCCACGTCGACCGCCGAGTACGTCCAGAGCGCGTTGACGCACTCCCGGACGATCCGGCCGCTGAGCAGCGGGCGCACCGCGTCGTGGAAGAGGATGTTGACGTCGCCCTCGCCGATCGCGTCCAGCGCGATGCGGGTGGTGGCGTTGCGCGTGTCGCCGCCGGAGATGACCTTGCTGACCTTGCGGAAGCCGGCCTTGTCGACGATCTGCTGGGCGTCGGGGACGTGCCCGTCGGCCATCAGCACGATGATCTCGTCGATCTCGGGGGCCGCCTCGAAGACCGCCAGGGTGTGCTCGATGATCGGCTTGCCGGCGATCTTGAGCAGCTGCTTCGGGATGCCGAGCCCCAGCCGGGTCCCGGTGCCGCCCGCCAGCACCACCGCCACCGTCCGCGAGGGCCGCCACGGCGCCGGGGTCTCCGGTGTGGCGGCCGGGCCAGTGGTGTGGTCCTGCGTCATTGCCGATCCTCGCTCTCACGGTTTGCGAACAGGGGGTGACGGCCGCACGGCGGCCGGGTGAACCATAACGCAACCACCGCGCCGCCCCCCAGGGGCGACGCGGTGGGAAGACACCCGCACGAAACCGTACGGACGCCGCGACTCTACTTCTTGTTGTTGGAGAAGTCCTCGTACGCGCGCAGCACCTCGTCGGTCGGGCCGTCCATCCGCAGCACGCCCGATTCCAGCCAGATCGTCCGTTCGCAGGTGTCCCGTACCGAGGAGAGCTGGTGGCTGACCAGGAACACGGTGCCCGCGTCCTCCCGTAGCTCCCGGACCCGCTGCTCGCTGCGCTTGCGGAAGCCCTTGTCGCCGGTGGCCAGGGCCTCGTCGATCAGCAGCACGTCGTGCTTCTTCGCCGCCGCGATGGAGAAGCGCAGCCGGGCGGCCATGCCGGAGGAGTACGTCCGCATCGGCAGCGAGGCGAAGTCGCCGCGTTCGTTGATGCCGGAGAACTCGATGATCTCCGGGGTCAGCCGCGCCACGTCCGCCGGCTGCATGCCCATGGCGAGGCAGCCCAGCATGACGTTCCGCTCGCCGGGCAGGTCGTTGAGCAGGGCGGCGTTGACGCCGAGCAGGGACGGCTGCCCCTGGGTGTAGACCGCGCCCCGGTTGACCGGCAGCAGGCCGGCGATAGCCCGCAGCAGGGTGGACTTGCCGGAGCCGTTGCTGCCGATGAGCCCGATCGCCTCGCCCCGGTACGCGGTGAAGCTGACGCCCTTGACCGCGTGCACCTCCCGGACGTTCGGCGCCGAGGTGCGGGACAGGATCCGCTTCAGGGCGGCCACCGGGCTGGTGCCGGCCGCCGCGCCCTGGTGCACCCGGTAGATCACGTGCGCGTCGTCGACCACCACGGTCGGGATGCGCTCGACGATCCTCGGCAGCGTCACGGTGACGTCGTTGGACGCCTCGATGTGCTCAACCACGGCCGTACTCCTGTTCGCCCCGCCAGAAGTAGATGAAACCACCCACGCCCATCACGACCGCCCAGCCCACCGCGTACGACCACGCCTGGAGCATGGAGGAGTTGAGCAGCGGCGCCCCCTCCAGCAGCGCGTGCCGGGCCAGCTCGATGTAGACCAGCATCGGGTTCGCCTCGACGATCCGGGTCGCCCAGCCCGGCAGGTTCTGCTCGAACAGCGCGACGTTGTAGAGGACGCCGGAGCCGTACATCCAGGTGCGCAGCAGGAACGGCATCACCTGCTTGAGGTCGGCGACCTTCGAGCCCATCCGGGCCACCGCCATGGTGAGGCCGGCGTTGAACAGCGCCTGGAGCAGCACGATCGGGATGAGCAGCAGCCACTCGAGGCTGAGCGGCTCGCCGGTGACCAGCACGATGCCCACCAGCACCACCAGCGAGGCAATGAGCTGCTGGAACTGGGTGAGCATGGCGGCCAGCGGCAGGCAGGCCCGGGGGAAGTGCAGCGCCCGGATCAGCCCCAGGTTGCCGGTGATCGACTGGGTGCCGTTCTGCGCGGCGGTCTGGGTGAAGTTGAAGATGAACAGCCCGGTGGTGAGGTACGCGATGAAGTTCGGGATGCTCTTCTGCTCCAGCACCAGGCCGAAGATCAGGTAGTAGACCGCCGCGTTCGTCAGCGGGGTCAGCACCTGCCAGAGCTGCCCGAGCCGGGCGTTGCTGAACGAGGCGACCAGCTTGGCGTTCGAGTACGCGGCGATGAAGTGCCGGTAGGCCCACAGGCGGCGGGCGTACTCCGCCAGGGACGGCCGCTCGCCGGCGACCCGTAGCCCGTACCGGGCGGCCAGTTGCGCCTGGGTCAGGCCGGCGTCGGGGTCGGCCAGCGCGGTGTTGGCCATGGGATGGGCGCTCCGATCTTGTCGTGCCAGCGGGGTGCGTCTGTTGTACCAACGGGATGAGCGCGACGACGGATTCGAGGGTGGCCGGTGCGTGGAGCGCCGCCTCGTCGCTGGGTGGAAGGTAGTCCATAACTACGTCGGGACGCAACCGTACCGTCGTTGCGGTACATTGTCCCACGTGACAGCCGAGGAGAATCTGCCGTGACGCCCGAAAAGAACTCGCCGTGACCACCGAGAAGAGGCGCCCGCCGGCCGGCGCGGCGGTGCTCCGGGGCGAGATCACCACGGCCATCCGGCGCGCGCTGATGCAGGAACTCGCCGCGGTCGGCTACGGCCGGCTCTCCATCGAAGCGGTCGCCCGCCGGGCCGGGGTCAGCAAGACCGCGATCTACCGCCGGTGGAGCTCCAAGCTGGAGCTGGTCGTCGAGGTCGTCGCCGCCGCAGCGGGCAGCAAGCTGCCGGCGCTGGACACCGGCACCCTGCGCGGCGACCTCGGCCTGCTCCTGCGCGTGGTCGCGCATGCCCTGAGTCACCCCCTGGCCGCGCAGATCGTTCCCGACCTGCTGGCCGAGGCGGCCCGCAACCCCGAGATCGACGAGACCCTCCAGGCGGTGCTGCGGGCCAAGCAACAGGAGGTCGGCGGGTCGCTGGTCGCCCGCGCCGTCGCCCGCGGCGAGCTGCCCGCCGACACCGAGCCCGCCGCCGCCGTGGACCTGATCGTCGGGCCGCTGTACTGGCGGCTTGCGATCACCCGCACGATGCCGACCGAGGCGTACCTCGACGCGCTGGTCGAGGCCGTGGCGACCGGGCTCGGCGCCGCCGTGGCCGTGCCCCGGCAGCGCGACGCCACCTCGGCCTGAGCCGTCCCGTCCGCCGGCCCGCCCCTCCGCCTCAGCGGGCGGCGTCCAGCGGCAGCCGGGACACGATGTGCCGGGCGATCTCCAGCGAGCTGGTCGCGGCGGGGGAGGGGGCGTTGAGCACGTGCACCTGCCGGTTCGTCTCGACGATCAGGAAGTCGTCGACCAGGCCCCCGTCGGGCAGGATCGCCTGCGCGCGCACCCCCGCGCCGGCCCGGACGATGTCGGCCGGCGTCAGCTCCGGCACCAGCCGAGCCAGGCTCGCGGCGAACCGCCCCTTCGACAGCGACCGGGCCACCTCGGTCAACCCGTACCGGTAGTGCCGCCGGCCCAGCGCCCACAGCCCCCGGTACGTCAGCTCGTCCCAGACGTCGCGGGGGCTGAACCGCCCCCACGAGTAGCCCTCCCGCGCGGTGGCCAGCACCGCGTTCGGGCCGGCGTGCACGCTGCCGTCGATCATCTTCGTCAGGTGCACCCCGAGGAACGGGAACTGCGGGTCCGGCACCGGGTAGATCAACCCCCGCACCAGGTCGCGCCGCTGCGGGGTCAGCTCGTAGTACTCGCCCCGGAACGGGACGATCCGCACCGGCGTGGGCACCCCGGCCAGCCGGGAGATCCGGTCGGCGTGCAGCCCCGCGCAGTTGATCAGCACGTCCGCGACCACCTCGCCGGCGGTGGTGGTGACCACCACACCCTTCGGCCGGTCGGTCACCCCGGTCACCTCGGCGCGGGTACGCAGGTCGGCCCCGCCGGCGGCGAGCAGCTCGGCCAGCTTGCCGCAGACCGCGCGGAAGTCGACGATGCCGGTCGAGGCGACGTGCAGCGCGGCGACGGCCGACACGTGCGGCTCGTACTCGGCGGCCTCGGCCGCCCCGATCAGCCGCACCGGCAGGCCGTTGGCGCTGGCCCGCTCGTGCAGCGCGCGTAGCCGGGGCACCTCCGCCGGGTCGGTGGCGACGATCAGCTTGCCGCAGAGCTCGTACGGCAGCCCGTGCGCCGCGCAGAACTCGACAATCGACGCGCTGCCGGCCCTGCACAGGGTCGCCTTGAGGCTGCCCGGCTTGTAGTAGACCCCGGCGTGGATCACGCCGGAGTTGTGGCCGGTCTGGTGCGCCGCCCAGCCGGCCTCCTTCTCCAGGACGGTCACGGAGTCGCGCGGCCGGTCGGTCACCAGCCGGTGGGCGACCGCCAGGCCGACGATGCCGCCACCGACGACCACGAACCTCGTCATCTCGCTCTCCCCTGCCCGGTCGCCGCCGGCGGCGACGACCGATGGTAACCAGCGCCCGGCGTGCCCGATTCGTCGCCGCCGACCCGGGGTGCCTACACTCACCGGGTCCGTCTTCTAGGGAGCCTCATGTCAGACGACGTCATCGCGCTCGGCCAGCCCACCGTCGGTGCGGCGGAGCTCGCGGCGATCGCCGAGGTGTTCGCCTCCGGCTGGCTGGCGGGCGCCGGGCCCACCTGCCGCCGCTTCGAGGAGCGATTCGCCGCCGCCACCGGCACCGCCCACGCACTGGCGACGAACAACTGCGGCTCGGCCCTGCACCTGGCCCTGCTCACCCTGGGTGCCGGCGCGGGCGACGAGGTCATCGTCGGTGACTACACCTTCCCGGCCACCGGGCACGCGGTGATGTGGGCGGGCGCGAAGCCGGTCTTCGCCGACGTCCGGCCCGACATCTGGACCGTGGCCCCGGCCGCCGTCGAGGCGGCGATCACCCCCCGTACCGTCGGCATCGTCGCCGTCGACGTCGCCGGCCAGCCGGCCGACTACGACGAGCTACGGGCCATCGCGGACCGGCACGGTCTGTTCCTGGTCGAGGACGCGGCTTGCGCGGCGGGCGCCACCTACAAGGGCCGGCCGGCCGGCAGCCTCGCCGACGTGGCCGCGTTCAGCTTCCACGGCCGCAAGGGCATCACCGCCGGCGAGGGCGGCGCGCTCACCTCCGACCGGGAGGACCTGGTCGCCCACGCCCGCAAGCTGCACACGTACGGCATCGAGGGGGCGCTGACCCGGGCCGCCTCCACCGACCTGCCCGTCCCCACCTTCGACGAGCTGGGCTACAACTACCGGCTCTCCGACGTGGCCGCCGCGATCATGCTCGCCCAGCTCGACCGGCTGCCCGACCTGATCGCCACCAAGCGGCGCATCGCCGCCCGCTACGGCGAACTGCTCAAGGACGTCGACCTGGTCACCGTGCCGGCCGAGCTGCCGGACCGGGAGCACCCCTGGCAGGCGTACATCCTCACCCTCGACCCCTCGGTGGACCGGGGCGCGGTGGCCACCCGGCTGCGCCGACGCGGCGTGCAGTGCAACTTCGGCACGTACGCCTCGCACGTGCAGCCCCTCTACAACGAGCCGGCGCACCCCTGCCCGGTGTCGGCCGACGTCTTCGCCCGTCACCTGGCGATCCCGATGCACGCCAACCTGACCGACGAGCAGGTCGACCGGGTCGCCGCGAGCGTGCGCGAGGTCGTCACCGCGGTCGCCGCCGGTCGCTGACCAGCCTGAAGAAGGGAACTGATCCGCATGACCAAGAAGGTCCTCATCACCGGTGGCGCAGGCTTCATCGGCCTGCACGTCATCCCGCTGCTGCTGGACAAGGGCTACCAGGTCCGCATCCTCGACAACATGGCGCGCGGCGACCGGGCCCGGGTCGACGAGCTGGTCAAGACCGGCAACGTGGAGCTGGTCGAGCAGGACGTGCGCTACGGCGGCGCGGTGCACAACGCGATGAAGGGATGCACCCACGTCATCCACTTCGCCACTGTGTCGATCAACAAGAGCCAGGCCGACCCGTACGAGTCGATCGACATCAACATGGTCGGCAACAACAACGTCTTCGCCGCCGCCGCCGACCACGGCGTGCAGCGGCTGGTCTTCGCCTCCTCGGCGTCGGTGTACGGCGACCCGAAGAAGCTGCCGATGCACGAGGACGACCCGCTGAACCCGCTCACCCCGTACTGCATCTCCAAGCGTGCGGGCGAGGACCTGCTCGGCTTCTACCAGCGCAGCAAGGGGCTGTCCTGGGTGGCGCTGCGCTTCTTCAACGTGTATGGCCCCGGCCAGAAGATCGAGGCGTACTACACCAGCGTCATCAACACCTTCATCCAGCGACTGCGCGCCGGCCAGGCCCCGATCATCGACGGCAAGGGCGAGCAGTCGATGGACTTCATCCACGTCACCGACCTGGCCCGGGGCGTAGTCGCCGCCCTGGAGTCAGAGCGGAACAACCTGCCGGTCAACATCGGCACCGGCGTGGACACCTCCATCGCGCAGCTCACCAAGATCCTGATCCAGGCGGTGGGTGCCGACGTCGAGCCCATCTTCAACCCGCGCGACGTGCTGGTCAGCCGGCGGGCCGCCGACATCACCCGGGCGCGCGAGGTGCTCGGCTGGGAGCCGCGGATCACCGTGGAGGAGGGCATGCACGAGCTGGTCCGGAACTCGACGCCGGCCGCCTGAGCACGTGCCCGCCGCAGAGCTGCCGCCGAACCAATGGAACACGCACGCCTGGGTCGCCGGCGACCCGGTCATCGGTGAGGGCACCTGGATCGGTGCCTTCACCGTCGTGGACGGCTCCGGTGGATTGACCATCGGGGTCGGCTGCGACATCTCCAGCGGCGCGCAGATCTACACCCACTCGTCCGCGAAGCGCTGCGTCTCGGGTCGGGCCTACGCCACGGTCGACCGCGCGCCCGTCCGCATCGGCGACCGGGTGTTCATCGGAGCGAACGCCACCGTCATGATGGGGGTGACCATCGGTGACTCGGCCGTGGTCGCGGCCGGCGCGGTGGTCACCCGGGACGTGCCCGCCCGGACGGTGGTCGCCGGAGTGCCGGCCCGCCCGGTCGCCCGGGTCGAGTTCGCGGCCGACGGCACACCCGAGTTCGTGGCCCTCGACCCCTCCTCCGCCGACTGACGCCGGCACGTACCAGCCGGCCCCGGTGAGCTGTGCTCACCGGGGCCGGGTTGCTCTGCGGGCCGGGTCGGATCAGAGCACCAAGCCGCCGTCGATGCCGATGACCTGCCCGGTGACGAACGCGGCGTCGTCGCTGAGCAGGAAACGGATGACCCGGGCGACGTCGTCCGGGCGGCCCAGCCGGCGCAGCGCGGTGTCGGCGACCCGCTGTTGGATCACCTCGGCGGGCAGGTCGCGGATCAGGTCGGTCTCGATGATCCCGGGCGCGACCGCGTTGACCCGGATGCCGCGCGGCCCGAGCTCCTTCGCCGCAGATTTGGCGACTGCGGCCACCGCCGCCTTCGAGGCCGCGTACGCGGTCTGCCCGGCGCTGCCGCGTTCGCCCAGGATGGACGCGAGCAGGACGATCGACCCGCTCTTCTTGCGCATCATCACCCGGGCCGCGGCCTGGACGCTGGAGATGGTCCCGGCGACGTTGGTGTCCAGCATCCGGGCGACCAGGTCCGGCTTGATCATGCCGATCAGCGCGTTCTCCAGCACACCCGCGTTGGCCACCAGCGCGTCGATCCGGCCGTGCCCCGACGCGATCGCCTTGAACACCGCACCGACCGCCTCGGGGTCGGTGACGTCGAGCCCGTGGCCCGCGACGGCGCCGATCTCCTTCGCCACCTGCTGCGCCTGGTCGCCGTCGCGCCCGGTGACGATCACCGAGGCGCCGGCGGTGACCAGTGCCTCGGCGGTGGCCCGGCCGATCCCCCGGGTGGCGCCGGTCACCACCGTCACCCGCCCGTCGAGGGCGCGAGTCGACTCAGTCACGGACGCCCATCCCGGACAGCATGTCCAGGGTGACCTTGAAGCTGCTCATGTCGATGACCTGTTCGGTGTCGAGCTGGACGTCGAACTCGTCCTCGATCGCCCCGACGAGGGTCATGTGGCCCAGCGAGTCCCACTGCTCGATCTCGCGGTACTTGAGGTTCTCCACGTCCACGTCCTCGCCCAGTTCGAGGGTCTCGACGAAGACGGCGCGGAGGCGGTCGGACAGCGACACGGGGTTACTCCTTCTCGGCAGAGATGACTTTGGTCCAGGCGGTGATCTGCTCGACCACCTCGACCGGCAGGCCGGTGGGCAGCTCCGCCCGGCCCTTGAGGAAGCTCTCGAACTGGTCGATCACGTCGTCGGCGCAGCCGCGCCGGGACAGCCCCACGCGGTTCACCCCGGTGACCCGCGCCGGGTTGCCGACCGCGATCGTGAACGGCTCGACGGTGCGGCGCACGGCCGACCCCATCCCGATCATCGCGCCCGGCCCGATCTGGGTGCGTTGGTGGACGACCGTGCCCATGCCGACGTTCGCCCACGACCAGACGTGGGTGTGCCCGCCGAGATGCACCGCGTCGGTGAGGGTCACGCCGTCGTCGACCAGGCAGTCGTGGCCGACGTGGCTGCGGGCCAACAGGTAGCAGTCGTCGCCGATGCGGGTGGTCTCCTCGGTCCCCTGATTGACGGTGACGAACTCCCGGAGGATGTTGTTGTCGCCGATCACCACGCCGGCGCCGTCGGACTCGCCGTCCCAGGCCGCCGGGTGCGGCCTGCCCCGGTACTCGGCCGGTGTCCCGATAACCACGTGCGGGGCGAACCAGTTGCCGTTGCCGATCCGGCAGGGGCCGACGACGACGCTGTAGGGGCCGACCACGTTGTCGTCGCCGAGCTCCACATCAGCGCCGACGACGGCGGTGGGGTGGATTCTGTTAGCCATGCGTGTCCGCTCTGCGCCTTCGGCCGGGCGGATCACCGCCGCCCGTGACCGGTTGGGTTTCGGTCGGCCAGCCTACCGGACCGAATCCCCGATACCGGCCACCGGGATCGCCGCCCCAGGCGTTCGTCCATCGTTCTTTCGCACGTCATCGACAGTGTCGGCGAAGCCGTTCATCGTGCCTTCGGAGGACGTTCGGCCATGCCGGGGGCCGGGGCGGTCCACGGTGACCCGGCCGGTGTTGCGGTAGCGTGGCGCGGTGCGCCGGAACCGTCCCGACCGATACCTACACGTGTCCAGGTCTTTCTCCGGTCACGCCGTCCCCCACCGGAGCTGACAGGAGCCACCACCGTGCGGATCGCTGTTGTCAACAACTTCTTCCCGCCCCGGCCGGGTGGTAGTTCCCACCTGTCCGCGTCGCTTGCCGCGCGGTACGCGGCGGCCGGTCACGAGGTGCTGGTGCTGACGGCGGCGTACCAGGACGCGCCCCCCGAGGAGGAGCGCGACGGGTACCGGGTGGTCCGGCTGCCGGCCATGCCGATGCCGCAGCTCGGCCTGTCGATCGACTTCGACATGGCCTTCACCGTGGCGCGCCCGGCGAACCTGCGCCGGGTGGGCAGGCTGCTGGACGGTTTCCAGCCGGACGTGATCCACCAGCATGGCCAGTTCTTCGACCTGACCTGGCTCTCCGGCTGGTACGCGCGGCGGCACAAAATCCCCGTGCTGCTGTCAGTGCACACCCGGTTGGAAAGCCCCGACCCCAAGTACATGACGTTGTTCAAGGGCTTGGACCGGTTCCTGGTGAAGCCGATCCTGCGCAGCTACCGCCCGCGCTACGTCATCATGGACGAGTTGTGCGGCGCGTACTGCGAGCAGCGATACCTCGCCACCCCCGACGAGTTCGAGTACATTCCCGTCGCGGTTGAGCCGAGCCGGTTCGAGGCGCCCCCGACGCGCGACGTCCGGGCCGAGTACGGTATCGGCGATCAGCCACTGATCGTCTCGCTCGGGCACGTCATCCCGCTGCGCCATCGGCTGCCCCTGATCGAGGCGCTGCCGACGATCCTCGACAAGCACCCGCAGACCAAGGTGATGATCGTGGGCCGGGTCTACTACGACGCCTTCGCGAAGCGGGCCGCCGAGCTGGGAGTGACCGGCGCGATCATCACCACGGGCGTGGTGCCCCCGGCGGACGTGCCGTCCTTCTTCGCCGCCGCCGACATCGTCACCCACGACCTGCAGGGCAGCGGTTTCGGCACGGCCAGCCTGGAGGCGATGGCGGCCGGTCGGGCGACCATCGGCACCATCACCGAGACCAATTTTCCTGCGGTGGAGCTGCGCAACTGGGAGAACTTCGTGCTTGCCCGGCCGAACGACGGGCAGGACCTGGCCGAGGCGGTAATCCGGCTGCTCGACGATCCGCAGGAGCGGGAGTGGATCGCCAAGGCGCAGCGGGAGCTCGTGCACGCCAACTTCACCCTCGACGTGGTGGCCCGGCGACACCTTGCCGCGTTCGCCCGCATGACTGGTGCCCACTGACCCGGCTCGCCCCACTCCGGATGGAGGGAAGCCCCGCATGAACCTGGTCGCCCCGACCGCCCGGCTGATCGACGCCGCCACCGGCGCCGTCCTCGGCGGCGCTGGCCTCGCCGCCGAGGTGGGGCGGCACGCCGCCGCGTACGCCGGGTTCCCGCCCGGGGTGGTCTTCGCCCGCAGCGGCACCTCGGTGCCGGCGGTGCTGAGGTACGCCGGCGCGCTGCGCGCGCAGCGCCCGGTGGCGCTGCTGGACCCGGCGCTGGACCCGGCGGTGCTGGCCGACTTCGTCCGGCGCTTCGAGCCCGCCGTGGTGGTGGGCCTGGCCGAGGGCGGCGCGGGCGCCGACCCCGGTGAGCGGCCCAAGCAGTACCGCACGGTCGACGACGAGGTCCTCGGCCCGGTGTGGGTCCGCGAGCGCGCCCCGGCCGACCAGCCGCACCCGGACCTCGCGGTGCTGCTGGCCACCTCCGGCTCGACGGGGGACCCGAAGTTCGTCCGGCTGGCCCGCACCGCCGTGGAGTCCAACGCGGCGGCGATCGCGCGGACGCTGGCCATCGACCCGGACGAGATCGCCCCGACCAGTCTGCCGCTGTACTACAGCTTCGGCATGTCCGTGCTCAACAGTCACCTCGCCGCCGGGGCGACCGTCCTCGTCGTCGACGGGGGCGTGCTGGCCCGCGAGTTCTGGCAGGCCGTGTCGGCGCACGGCGCGACGTCGCTGGCCGGGGTGCCGTCCAACTACGAGATGCTGCACCGGATCCGGTGGAGCCCCGCGAGGTACCCGTCGCTGCGCACCCTCACCCAGGCCGGCGGCAAGCTGCGCGACGAGACGATCCTCGCCTTCCACGAGAAGATCGCCGCCGTGGGCGGCCGGTTCCACGTCATGTGGGGCTGCACCGAGGCGGCGCCCCGGATGAGCACCCTGCCGGCGGACGCGCTGCCCGACCGGGTCGGCTCGGTCGGCCCGGCTCTTCCCGGCGGCTCGTTCACGGTGCTCGGCCCCGACGGCGCGGAAACCGACCGTCCCGGCGTGGTCGGCGAGCTGGTCTACCGCGGCCCCAACGTGATGATGGGGTACGCCGAGAGCTCCGCCGACCTGGCCCGCGGCGACGAGCAGGGCGGGGTGCTGCGTACCGGTGACCTCGGCCACCTCGACGCCGACGGGTTCGTCTGGCTGCGCGGCCGGCTCAAGCGGTTCGGCAAGATCTTCGGCATCCGGGTCAACCTGCACGACATCGAGGAGATGGCCCGCGACCAGGGGCCGGTCGTCGCCGTCTCCGGCCCGGACCGGGTCGTCGTCTTCGTCGAGGGCATCACCGACGACGGCGCGCGGGCCCTCGCCGGGCGGCTGGCGGGGCGGCTGCGGCTGCACCGGTCCGGCTTCGACGTGCGTACTGTCGAGCGGTTGCCGCAGCTACCCAACGGCAAGATCGATTACCGCTCCCTGGAGGCGCTGGTATGACCCTGTTCGCCCTCGACCAGGCGGCCCGCGAGGCCCGGCTGCTGCCGGAGCTGGTCGAGCTGACCGAGCACCACCGGGCCCGTAGCCCCGAGTACGCCCGCCTGCTCGCCTCCCTCGGCCACCTGCCCGGCCGCCGGTACGACCGCGTCGCCGACCTGCCCTGGCTGCCGGTGCGGCTGTTCAAGCACCACGTTCTCAAGAGCATCGGCGACGACGAGGTCTTCAAGGTCCTCACCTCCTCCGGCACCACCGGCGACGTGAGCCGGATCTTCCTGGACCGGGAGGCCGCGGGGGTGCAACAGAAGATGCTCTCCGCCACGCTGAGCGCGGTGATCGGCACGAAGCGGCTGCCGATGCTGCTGGTCGACACGAAGGCCCTGTTCAAGGACAGGACGTCGTTCTCCGCCCGGGGCGCCGGGGTGCTCGGCCTGATGAACTTCGGCCGGGACCACACCTTCGTCCTCGACGAGCAGGAGCGGCCCGACCCCGCCGCCGTGCGCGCTTTCCTGGACCGCCACGGCGACCAGCCGTTCCTCATCTTCGGCTTCACCTTCATGACCTGGCTCTACCTCTACGAGCTGGCCCGCGACCACAGGTTCGACCTGAGCAACGGCATCCTGATCCACAGCGGCGGCTGGAAGAAGCTCGTCGACCGCGCGGTCGACAACGCCGAGTTCCGCCGCCGCTTCACCGCCGACACCGGCCTGACCCGCATCCACAACTTCTACGGCATGGTCGAGCAGATCGGCACGACGTTCCTGGAGGGCCCGGACGGCGGCGGGCTCTACTGCCCCGAGTTCGCCGACGTCATCGTCCGCGACCCGCACACCTGGGCGGAGGTGCCCGTGGGCACCCCCGGCGTGGTGCAGGTGGTCAGCACGATGCCCCGGTCGTACCCGGGGCACCTGCTGCTCACCGAGGACCGCGGCGTCGTGCACGGCGTCGACGACGGGGCCTGGCCCGGCAAGCGGTTCTCCATTCTGGGCCGGCTGCCCCGGGCCGAGGCGCGCGGGTGCAGCGACACGTTCGCGGAGGCGGCATGAGCGGCAAGGTGATCGAGCGGTTCCCGGCCGGCGGCGCGATCGCCGTCGACGACCTGGCCGCCGCGTTGCGCGCGGTCCCGGCCGGGGGCCCGCTGACCGTCGGCGACGAGCGGATCGTCGAGTTCCTGGTGGCGTTCGCCCGGCGGCTGCTGCGCCCGGCCGTCGCCCGCCGGCACCCGGAGCTGGCCTCCCTCGGCTTCTTCCTGCGCCGGGGCGAGATCGCCAAGACCCTCGCCCGGGTCGCGGACGAGCCCGGCCAGCTCCGCTTCCCCAGGGGGCTGGTCTTCCACGTGCCGCCGGCCAACGTGGACACCATCTTCGTCTACTCGTGGGCGCTGTCCGCGCTCGCCGGCAACGCCAACGTGGTGCGGATATCGTCCCGGTCGGCCGGTGCGGCCGACGCGGTGCTCGACGCGCTCGACGACACCCTCGCCGACGCCGACGAGGTGGTCCGGCAGACCCAGCGAATGGTCACGTACGGGCGCGACGACGCGGTGACCGCAGCGCTGTCGGCCGCTGCGGATTTGCGGGTGATCTGGGGCGGCGACCGGTCGGTCGGCGAGATCCGCCGGCACCCGCTCGCCCCGCACGCCCGGGACCTGACCTTCCCGGACCGGTCGTCGTTCACGGTGATCGGCGCGGCCGGCTGGCTCGCCGCCGCCGAGCGGGACCGGGACGCCGCCGCCCTCGGCCTCTACAACGACTCGTACTGGTTCGACCAGGCGGCCTGCGCCTCGCCCCGCACCGTGTACTGGGTCGGTGACCGGGCCAGCACCGAGACCGCCCGCGCGGACCTGCTGGCGCGGCTGCGTACGGTGCTCGACGGCAAGCGGCCCGAGGTGGACGCCGCGATGGCGGTGGAGAAGCGGGTGGCCACCTACGGCCTGGCCATCGAGGGAACGGCCACGGCCATCCACTTCGACGGCAACGACCTGGCGACGGTGGAGCTGGCCGAGCCGGGCGACATTCCGCGCCGCTGGCTCGGCGTCGGGACGTTTCCGCAGGCCCGCGTCGAAACCCTCGCCGACCTCGCGCCGGTGGTGGTGCGCCGGGACCAGACCGTCACCCACTTCGGCTTCGCCGCCGACGAGCTGGTCGCCTTCGCCCGTACGCTCGCGGGACGCGGGGTGGACCGGATCGTCCCGGTCGGCGACGCGCTGAGCTTCGCCGCCACCTGGGACGGGTACGACCTGATGCGCGAGTTCACCCGGATCACCAGCGTCGTCACCCGCTGAGCGACGGTCCCGGAGACGCCATGCGTTGACGGGGGGCGTGTTTTTCCCCGGGATGCGCCGAGGAGGCTTGCCTTCCCCGGGATCCCCGAGGGGCACGCTTTCACCGGGGCCGCTATTCGCCGGCGGTGGCCGCCTGCGCCGGGGCGTCCCGGCGCAGCTGGCGTACCCCGGACAGGGCGGCCAGGCCGGCGGCGAGCACGTCGGCGATGGTGAAGATGAGCCGGGACGCCAGCGCGATTCCCATCGCCGCGCCGACGCCGCCGCTGCCCACCAGGAACGGGGCCAGCGCGGCGACCAGCACGGCCTCCCGTACGCCCAGCCCGGAGGGGGAGAGGAAGGCGAACATGCCCACGGTCATCGCGATGGCGAACGAGCCGACGCTGCGCAGCAGCCCCTCCATGCCGGGGGTGGCCTGGGCGTTGGCCAGCAGCCACAGGTGCACGCCGAACAGGGCGTAGCCCAGCGCGCTCCAGCCCACGACCCTCGACACGCCCGGCCAGGTGAGCCGGTGCTCCAGCGGCGGGCGGCGCAGCACCCGCAGGGCGAACTGCACCAGCGCGGTGAGCACCCGCGGCACGGCGCAGACCAGCGCGACCGGGAACAGCGCCGCCACGATCCACAGCGCGACCCGCACCGAGCCGGCGTACGTGGAGTCGCCCCCACCGGCCGCGTCGCGCAGCGCCGGCAGGCTCAGCAGGCCGAGGCCGAGCGCGGCCGTCACGCCGAGACCCACGCTGACCAGGGTGGCCAGGAAGGCGCGGGCGCGGGGCAGGCCGGCCCGCCTGCTCAGTTCGACCTGGAGCACGTACGCCCACACGCTGCCCGGGATGTACTTGCCGAGCTGGCCCACCAGACAGATGCGCAGGGCGGCGGACACCGACACCCGGTGTTCCAGGTCGCGCACGGCGGCCCGCCAGGCCATCGTGTTGGCCACCATCCCGGCCAGCGCCGCGAGGACGGACAGCACCACCGACTGCCAGGCCAGGCCCA
This sequence comes from Micromonospora sp. KC207, assembly GCF_004348615.1. NCBI lineage: Bacteria > Bacillati > Actinomycetota > Actinomycetes > Micromonosporales > Micromonosporaceae > Micromonospora > Micromonospora sp. KC207. Next base: position 11,374 of record NZ_SMKJ01000040.1, on the reverse strand, counting down.
GCCACGTCGACCGGACCTGCGGCCACTGGTCGACGACGCTCCAGGTCATCCCGGCGGCGATGGCGACGACCACGGCGACGCGCATGCCCAGCGACAGCCACCGCTTCAGCGGGCCTGCCGGTGGCGCGGCAGCGTAGGTCGCCGCCGGTTCCCCGGCGGTGCCGACATCCTTCCGCGTGGCGGTCTGAACCATGCGTCACGTGCCTCCACGTCTCGTTCCGCCCGTCGCGCAAAGTGAGGACGGGCCGAGCAGGGCACTACACTAGCCCAGGCCGCGCGCCCGCACCCGCCCGGCGCGCCCGCGCGGAACTCCACCGCGACGCCGGCCACCGCCCGCCGTGTCGACGTCCGCCGCTGTTACCGTGCTCGCTGCCACCGACCCCGAGGAGAGACGCTGTGATCCCCATTTCCGTCGTGAAACTCGACGAGGAGGCCGAACAGCTGGCGGTGGAGGTGATCCGCTCCGGCGTGCTGGCGCAGGGTCCGATGGTGGCCCGGCTGGAACGCGAGTTCGCCGACCTGGTCGGGGTGGAGCACGCGGTTGCGGTCAACAACGGCACGACCGCGCTGGTCGCCGCCCTGGAGGTGCTCGACCTGCGGCCCGGCGACGAGGTCGTCACGAGCCCGTTCACGTTCGTCGCCACCCTCAACGCGATCCTCGAGGCCGGCGCCACCGCCCGGTTCGCCGACATCCGCGAAGACGACTTCTGCCTGGACCCGGCGGCCCTCGCCACCGCGATCGGCCCGCGCACGAGGGTCGTCGTGCCGGTGCACCTGTACGGGCAGCCAGCGGACATGGGCGCGATCGTGCCTTTGGTCGAGCGGCACGGCCTGGGCCTGGTCGAGGACACCGCGCAGTCGCTCGGCGCGACGGTCGACGGGCGGGGGGCCGGCAGCTTCGGCCTGGGCACCTTCTCCCTGTACGCCACGAAGAACCTCACCACCGGTGAGGGTGGGATGATCACCACCAACGACGCCATCCTCGCCGACCGGCTCCGGGTGCTGCGCAACCAGGGCATGCGCCAGCGCTACCAGTACGAGGTCGCCGGCCACAACTACCGGCTCACCGATCTACAGGCCGCCCTCGGCATCCCGCAGCTCGCCGGCTACGCCGGCAACGTCAAGCGCCGCAGGGACAACGCGGCCCGGCTCTCCGCCGGCCTGGCGGACGTCCCGGGGCTGCGTCTGCCGGCCGAGCTGCCGGGCCGCTCGCACGTCTGGCACCAGTACACCGTCCTGGTCACCGACGTCGCCCCGGCCAGCCGGGACGAGGTGGTCGCCCGCCTGGGCGAGCAGGGCGTGGGCTGCGGCGTCTACTACCCGAAGGCGGTCTACGACTACGACTGCTACCGGGAGCACCCCCGGGTGGTCACCGATCCCGCCCCGGTCACCGACCGGGTGGCCCGGCAGTGCCTCTCCCTGCCGGTGCACCACCACCTTGCCGACGGCGACGTGGACCGGGTGGTCGAGGCCGTGCGCAAGGCGGTGGGCGCGTGACCGCGCCGGTGCGTTTCGCCCTCGTCGGCACGGGCGTGATGGGTTCCCTGCACGCCCGGGTCATCGCCCAGTCCGACCGGGCCCGGCTGGTGCGGGTCGTCGAGCCCCGCGAGGCCGCCGGCCGGGAGGTCGCCGACCGGTACGGCGCGCAGTGGGTGCCCGACGCTTCGGACCTGTCCGGCGTCGACGCGGTGGTGCTCGCCGCCCCCACCGAGTTCCACTACGACCTCGCCGGCCACGTGCTCGCCGCGGACAAGCCGCTGCTGATCGAGAAGCCGGTCTGCGGCAGCCTCGGCGAGACCGAGGACGTCGTGGCCACCGCCGAGAAGCGCGGGGTCCCCCTGCTGTGCGGGCTGCTGGAGCGGTTCAACCCGGCGGTGCTCACCGCGCTAGCCCTGGTCGACAACCCGGTGCACCTCACCGTCACCCGGCACTCCCCGTACGCGCCGCGCATCCGCACCGGCGTGGCCTGGGACCTGCTGATCCACGACGTCGACCTGGCCATCCAGGCGTTCGGCGGCCAGGAGCCGACCGACGTACGCGGTGTGCTGGGTCATTTCCACCCGGGTTCGCTCCCCGGCGCGGAGGACGTCGCCGAGGCCCTGCTGACCTTCGGCGACGCGGCGCTGGCCAACGTCTCGGCGAGCCGGATCGGCCAGCGTAAGGTGCGGACGCTAATCATCAGCGAGGTGGACAGGCTCATCGAGGCGGACCTGATCCGCCGGGACGTCACCATCTACCGGCACGTGTCGCTGGACGCGGCGACGCCGGACGGGCGTGGCTACCGGCAGCAGAGCATCATGGAGGTGCCGGAGTTGCTCTCCAACCGGGAGCCGCTGGCCGCCCAGCTCGATCACTTCCTGGACATCCTCGCCGGCACCGCCGACGCCGAAGCGGAACGGCGGCGGATCCTTCCGGCGCACCGGGCCGTCGGCCAGCTCTTCGCCGACCATGCCTGAAGCCCCCGGGCGGGACCGGCGGCACCGTGTCGCCAGACCGGCCGGCGGGCGCGTTCGGGTAGGCTGCCCACCGTGCGCCCGGCCGGCCGCCGCCCGCCGAGGGTGAGCTCCGGCAGCCCGCCTTCCCACTCGACATAGATCAAGGAATCCCCTGTGCCGAACGTCGCAGACGACGCCCTGGCAATGGAGGACCAGCGCGCGCCGGAGGACCTGCCCCGCGCGCCGGACGACCAGCCCGAGACGCCGCAGGACCAGCCCGGCGCGGGCGAGGAGCGGCCCGAGCAGGCCGCGGACAGGCCCGGGGGGCCGCAGGACCAGCCCGGTGCGACCGAGGACCGGGATGCGTCGCCGGGCCGGTCCGACGCCCCGGCCGGGCCCGCCCGGGTCCCCTTCACCCGGCGGTTCGGTGCCGTCGTCGGGGCCCTCCCGCGCCGGATCACCGACGCCGCCGTGCTGGCCTTCGCGCTGTTCACGGTGATCTACCACGCGGCGTTCCTGGTCGAGCTGCGGCCCTCGGTGATCTTCGGGATTTGGCTCTACTGCTGCGCCGCGCTCGCCGTCCTCGCCCTCGTTCTCGGGGTGGTCCGCGCCGTACGGCGGCGGCGTGCGCCGGCCCCGCCGCCCGCCGTGGCCGACGCCGAGCCCTCGGGGACGCGGCGCTGGTGGTGGCTCGCCGTCGGCCTGGTCACGGGCGCGCTCGGCATCGGCGCCGCCGTCACCGCCGGGGTGGCCGGGCTCGTGTCGTGGTGGGTGCCGACCGGCCTCGGGCTCGCCGCCTCCGTCGGCGCGGCGCTGCTGGCCCGACGGGCGTGGCTGGCCCGGAGCGATCCGCAGGAGCCGGTCGCCACGGGCTGGCAGGCGCTGTTCGTGCTGCTCGTGTCGGCCGGGGTCGCGGTCTCCTCGCTCTACATGGCCCGCAACAGCAAGGACGACGTGTTCTACGTCGGCAAGTCGGTGTGGGTGGCCGAGCGGGACATCGTCCCGTTGCGGGACTTCCTGTTCACCGAGAACGTGGCTGCCCCGCTGAGCACGCAGCCGCCGACCGCCTCGATCGAGGTTTTCGCCGGCGCGCTCGCCCGGTTCCTGGGTATGCACGCGGCGGACGCCACCTGGTTCGTGCTGCTGCCGGCGCTGGCCGTGCTCGCGGTGCTGGCCCTGTGGCGGCTGGTGCACCGCTGGGCGCCCCGCCGTCCGGTGCTGGCGTTCATCGTGGCCATCGCGTACCTCTACCTGGTGGTCGGCTCGGACGCCGCGCTCGGCACCTTCCACCTGCCCCGGCTCTACGAGGGCAAGGGCATGTTCGTCTCGGCGGTGATCCCGCTCATGTGGGTCTACCTGACCGACTGGTTCGAGTCCCGGTCGACGTGGAAACTGTTCCTGGTCGCCGCGCTCTCCGTGGTGGCGACCGGGCTGTCCACGACATCCGCGATCATCCTGCCGCTGCTGGTCGGCGCGGCCGGCCTGGCGATGCTGCTGGTGGGCCGCTGGGTCGCCGCGCTGGGCGCGGGGGTCGCCGCGCTGGCCTACCCGGTCGGCGCGGTGCTGGTGTCCCGGCTGGCGCTCGGGCCGGTCGCCACTGCCGGGGGCGAGACCCAGTTCTTCGACGCCGAGGGCACCTACCGCCGCACCCTGCTGGTCGGCGTGCTCGGCGTCATCGGCGGGCTCGCCCTGTGGTTGTCGCCCCTGCTCGTCCGGGGACGGACCCCCCGGCTGCTCGCCGCCGGGGCCGCCCTGACCATGAGCGTGCTGTTCGTGCCGGGCGTGCTGGAGGCGCTCGCCGAGGCCAGCGGCGTCTCGGCGGTGCTGTGGCGGGTGCCCTGGATCCTCGCCCTGCCCGGCCTGATCGGCATCCTCTGCACCGTCGGGCTGCCCCGGCTGAAGTGGTCGTCCCGGCTGGTCGGTCTCGTCGTCGCCAGCGCGCTGATCTTCTGCTTCGCGACGTTTGGCGTGCCGATGTGGCACAAGGACAGCTTCGTCGAGGTGGCGTCGCGCCCGCTGTGGAAGCTGCCGCAGCAGCGGCTGGAGATCGTCCGGTGGATCGACGGGCTGCCCCGGGAACCCGGCCTGTTGCTCGCCCCGTCGACGCTGATGCGGGTCGCGCCCGTCGTGAGCAGCCGGCTGCGGGTCGTCATGCCCCGCGACGGCTACCTCGTCGAGTACGACCAGAACTCCGACTTCGTCCGCGACCGGCAGCGACTGGCCGCGTTCGCCGACGGCACGGCGATCGCCTCGGACGCGGAGGTGAAGGCGTCCATCGAGCGGCTGAACGTGACGACCATCTGCGTCTACTGGGTCAACCTCCAGGCCAGGGACACCCTCAAGCGACTCGGCTACGAGATGTACGCCCGCAGGTTCGCCCCCGGTGCCGTCCGCTGCTTCCGGCAGCCCTGAGCAGGCGCGAGGCGGACCGTCGACCGCGCCCGCCGGGTGCGGTCGGGGGCTGATCGGGTAGCAACGGGACGAAGCCCGTAATACCCGAATATGGCTCGCCGTTCGCCTCGCGTTAAGGTCTGGGGGCGAGTGGGACCAGGACGACGTACGGGGGGTTCCCGCCGCTAGCCGCACTGAACGTGGAGGCCGGTCCCGGACAGGGCCCGGCCCCGTCGCCGATGTCGTTGGGGGAGAGTAACCGTTGTTCGGCAAGTTGATGGGACCGGCGGGCGTGGCCGCTCGCGGAGCCGTGCTGCTGCTCTTCTACCTGATCGCGCTCGCTGCGGGAGCTCTCGGCGCGGTCTGGGTGTTCGCGGTGAGCGGGGTCGCCGCGATCGTCGGTGAGTTCGCCCTCGGCCGCTGGTCGGCGCCGACCATGACGCTGCTGGAGAAGGTCGGCCTCGGCCATGGCTACCGCCAGCTCACCCGCGACCTCTCGGCCGTCCTGCTGGTGGTCGCGGCGATCCGGCCCAGCCCGGCCGAGCTGAGCGCGATCCTGCTGCTGCCGGCCGTGACCTGGGTGATCGCGGTCTTCGCCGGGGCGCTGAACCGGATGATCGACCGGCGCAACCCGGTCACCGCGCTGGTGCGCAACATCGACCTCGGCCCCATGCGCTCGGCACCGCGCCCGCCCGAGTGGGCGGCCGGGGTCGCCGGTGAGCGGCTCGCCATGGCCAACGTGGTGCTGGTCCCGGCGGCGGTGCTCACGGTGCTGTGGGACGACGCCGCGCCGATGCTGGCCGGCGGTGCCGCCGCCGTGCTCGCCGCGGCCGCGGCCGGCGGCATCGTCGCGCTGGCCTGGCTGCGGGGCCGGGGCACCGGCAAGAGCCCGGTCCTGCCGGCGGTGCAGCGCTGGCTGGACTCCTACCGGCCCGAGGTCGCCCTCTACTTCGCCGGGCCGGCGAAGGACGTCTACCAGGCCAACATGTGGCTGGCCCCGACCGAGGCCCTCCAGCGGCGGGCCGTGGTGCTGACGCGCAGCCGGGAGGCGTTCAACGAACTGGCCGACACCCGGCTGCCGGTGATCTGCGTGCCGGCCGGTGTGGACTTCATGAACCTGGAGTTCGGCAGCGTGCGTGCCGCCCTGTACGCGGCGAACGTCGGCGCGAACATCCACATGCTCCGCGAGCCGGGCATGAAGCACGTCTTCGTCGGGCACGGCGACAGCGACAAACAGGCAAGCGTCAACCCGTACAGCAAGGTGTACGACGAGGTGTGGGTGGCCGGCCTCGCCGGCCGGGAGCGGTACGCCCGGGCCGGCGTCGGCGTGCTGGACGCCGACATCGTCGAGATCGGACGGCCGCAGCTCGCCGGCGTGCACACGTTCGGCTCGGGGTCGCCGGACCGGCCCTTCACCGTGCTCTACGCGCCGACGTGGGAGGGGTGGCTCGACGACGACCCGTACCACACGTCGCTGGTGCTGATGGGAGAGCGGATTGTCCGGGGCCTGCTCGCCACCCGCCCGTCGCTGCGGCTGATCTACAAGCCGCACCCGTTGACCGGCACCCGTTCGAAGGAGGCGAAGGCGGTCCACGAGCGGGTGGTGGGGCTGATCGACGCAGCCGGTGGCGACGTCGACGCCACCTCCCTCGACGGCTCCCGCCACCGGGTCGTCACCGGGCGGGTCCCGGCCCTGTTCGACTGCTTTAACCAGACCGACCTGCTGATCAGCGACATCTCCAGCGTGGTCTCCGACTTCGTGCAGAGCCAGCGGCCGTACGTGGTGGCGAACCCGAGCGGGCTGCCCGAGGACGACTTCCGCCGGAACTTCCCCACCTCGCGGGGGGCGTACCTGCTGTCGAAGGACTGCGGGGAGCTGGAGAAGATCGTCGCCGTCACCCGGGCGGGCGACGACCCGATGACCGAGGCGCGCCGGGAGCTGAAGGTCTACCTCCTCGGCCCGGACGAGCCGAACCCGATGGAGCGGTTCCGGCAGGAGATCGGCCGCCTCTGCGGCTGATCCGGCGACGTCGGGACAAAGGGGGGCGGCAGGAGCCGTCCCCCTTTCCCGTACCGAAGTCAGCCACGGCGGGGTGGGTTGGCCAGGTCGCGGGAGACGACCTGCCCCTTCTCGTCCACCCACCCCTTCGGCCGGGCCGGGTTGCCGGCGACCAGTTGGTACGGCGCGACGTCCCGGGTGACCACCGAACCTGCGGCGACCATCGCGTACTCGCCGACCTCGATCCCGCAGACGAGGGTGGCGTTCGCCCCGATCGACGCGCCCCGGCGGACCAGGGTCGGGGTGATGGTCCAGTCCGGGTTCTGCGCCCGGGGGCGGAAGTCGTTGGTGAAGACGGCGCACGGGCCGACGAAGACCTCGTCCTCGATGGTCACGCCCTGGTACACCGAGACGTTGTTCTGGATCTTCACGAGGTCGCCCACGGTGACACCGGCGTCGACGTACACGTTGCGACCGATCACGCAGCCGGCGCCGACCCGGGCGCTGGACCGGATCTGGGCCAAATGCCAGACCTTGGTGCCGTCGCCAACGCGGGCACCCTCCTCCACATCGGCGCTCGGGTGGACGAAGACCGCGCTGGGCTGTTCGGTGGTGTCAGTCATCCTTCAACTCGCATCGCTCGGGGCGCCGTGCGCCGGCGGGTGGACGCGGGCGGACGACGGCGGGTGCTCGCCACCGCCCGCGCGGGATCGGACTGCCGCGCCCGGCGGTGAGCCCGGGCGGCCCAGCCGGGGCACCGCAAGTGAGCACGCGGTCGTCCCGCAGACCGGGACCGGCGCGCCGCCGGGCGTGCCCCGCAACGGGCAGGCGGGGAGTAGTGACCGGGCGGCCCTCCCGCCCGGCCGGCACTTCTGCGACCATTCCACGGTCGAGAACGAGGAAGCGGGGAGGCGGGTTGCGTATCCTGCTGGTCGAGGACGACCGCCGGGTGGCCGCGGCCCTGTCGTCGGCCCTGACCCGCCGCGGCTACGAGGTGGAGCACGCCGCCACCGTCGCGGCGGCGCTGCGCGCCGCGCCCTGCGACCTGGTGCTGCTCGACCTGACCCTGCCCGACGGCGACGGCACCGACCTCTGCCGCGCCCTGCGCCGGCGCAGCGCCCAGCTCGGCATCATCGCCGTCACCGCCCGTGGCGAGGAACGCGACCGCGTCCTGGGCCTGCGGCTGGGTGCCGACGACTACGTGGTGAAGCCCTTCTCGATGGTCGAGCTCCAGGCGCGGATCGAGGCGGTGCTGCGCCGCGCGGCCCACGCCGCGCCGGAGCGGGACGTGATCGAGGCGGGCCCGGTCCGCATCGACGTCGCCGCGCGGACCGTCACGGTCGACGCCCGGGAGGTCACCCTCACCCGCAAGGAGTTCGACATCCTGCTGTCGCTGGCCCGGCAGGTCGGGGTGGCGGTGTCCCGCGACCGGATCCTGTTGGACGTCTGGGGCACCACCTGGGCCGACCGGCACACCGTGGAGGTGCACGTCGGGTCGCTGCGCGGCAAGCTGGGCGACCCCCGGCTGGTGGAGACCGTCCGCGGGGTCGGCTACCGGCTGCGCGGGGAGTGAGGGAGCCCGGTGCGTCGTCGGCTGGTCATCAGCTACCTGCTGCTGATGGTGCTGGTGCTCATCGCCCTGGAGACCCCGCTCGCGGCGACCCTGGCCACCCGGGAGACCGATCTGGTGCGCGCCGACCGGCTCGCCGACGCCACCCGGTTCGCCTCGCTCGCCGGGCCGGCGCTGCGCGGTGGCGTCCCGGGGCCCATCGACGGCGAGCTGAGCAGCTACGACGAGCTGTACGGCATCGGCGCGGCGGTGGTCGACCGCGATCGCCGCACGGTGGTGGCGTCGCGTAGCTGGGCGTCCGGGCCGGGCACCGAGTCGGCGCTGGACAACGCGCTGTCCGGGCAGCAGTTCAGCGCCCCGGGCTCGGTGTGGCCCTGGGCCGACGGGCCCGTCGTGGTGGCGGTGCCGATCAACGACGGCGGCGAGGTGCTCGGGGCGGTCGTCATCACCACCCCGGCCGCCGGGGTCCGGCGGACCGTCACCGCGTGGTGGCTGCTGCTCGCGGCGATCGGCATCGTCGCCGTGCTGGCCTGTGTGCTGACCGCGTTCGGGTTGGCCGGGTGGGTGCTGCGCCCGGTCACCGAGCTGGACGCCGTCACCCTCGAGATCGCCGAGGGGGACCGGGGTGCCCGGGTGCAGCATCGGCTGGGCCCGCCGGAGCTGCGCCGTCTGGCGGCGAGCTTCAACAACATGGCCGACGTGGTGTCGGACGTGATGGACCGGCAGCGGGCCTTCGTCGCGCACGCCAGCCACCAGCTGCGCAACCCGCTGACCGCGCTGCGGCTGCGGGTGGAGGAGCTGGGGCCGAGCCTGACCGATCCGCAGGGACGGGCCGAGCACCGGCTCGCGCTGGAGGAGACCGACCGGCTGGCCCTGGTGCTGGACGCCCTGCTCACCCTGGCCCGCGCCGAGCGTGAGGAGAACCAGCGGGTCACCGTCAACGCGTCGGCGGTGGCCGCGTCCCGCGTCGCCGCCTGGCAGCCGTTGGCCCGGCACAGGTCGGTCACCCTCCGCCTGGCTCCCGCCGACGGCCCGGCGTACGCCCGGACCGTGCCGACCGCGATCGACCAGGCACTGGACGCGTTGATCGACAACGCGGTGAAGTTCAGCGGCGCCGGCGGCGAGGTGACGGTGAGCGTCCGGCACGCCGACGGCGGGATCGCCCTCAAGGTGCGGGACACCGGCCCGGGCATGACCCCCGACCAGATCGACCGGGCCACCGAGCGCTTCTGGCGGGCCCCCGAGGTGCAGAACGTCGACGGCGCCGGGCTCGGGCTGACCATCGTCGCGGTCCTCGTCGACGCCTCCGACGGGCGGCTCACCATGCGGCCGGGGGAGCCACACGGGCTGGTGGCCGGGCTGTGGTTCCCGGCCCCGGGCCCAGCGGACGCCGCCGGGGCGACGTCCCCGGCCCCGGACCCCACCCGAGCGCTGCCCCCGACCCGGGTCGCGGGCTGACGGGTCAGGGCTTGGCCGACCGGTACCAGTCGGCAGCGCCCGGGTGCAGCGGCAACGGGGTGGTGGCGATCGCCGACCGGGTACTCATCCGGCCGGCCGCCGGATGGGCCGCCGCCAGCTCCGCCCGGCGCTCCATCAGCAGCCGGGTCACCTCGCGGACCAGCGGCTCCGGCAGGTCGGCCCGGACGACCAGGTAGTTCGGGTTCGCCACTGTCGTGACCGGCTCGACCCCGTACACGGAGCGGGGGATGTCCCGGGACACGTACACCTCGCGGTAGCTGCGCCGTAGCGGCTCGGTCCACTCGCCCAGGTCGACGATCCGCACGGCGCTGCCGGAGGCCAACTCCTCGACGCCGCGCACCGGCAGCCCGCCGGAGAAGAAGAACGCGTCGATGCGGCCGGCCCGCAGCGCGGCGACCGAGTCGTCCAGGCCGAGGCGTTCCCGGTGCACGGCGGTGCCGCCGAGGTGGGCGACCTCCAGCAGCCGGGTGGCGGTGATCTCCGTGCCGGAGCCGGGCGCGCCGACGGAAACCCGCCGGCCCCGCAGGTCGGCCACCGAACGGACCGGGCCGCCGGCCGTGGTGACCAGGTGCAGCAGGTCGTCGTAGACCCGGGCCACCGCCAGGACGCCCGGGTGCTCCTTCAGGCCGGTGGGCAGCACGTCGGCCTGGGTGAAGCCCAGCTCGGCCTGGCCTGTGCCCACCAGCCGCATGTTCTCCGCCGAGGCGGCGGTGACCACCACGCTGGCCCGCACCCTGGGCAGCTCACGGTTGAGGATGTCGGCCAACGACCGACCGAACGCGTGGTAGACGGCGGTGGGGCTGCCGGTGGCGATCCGGATCAGCGCCGGCTCGCCCGGCGACTTCCGGCATGCGCCGAGCCCGGGTGCCGCCGCGACCAGCACCAGTAGCAGCACCGCCACACCGGCGGCGCGCGGGGGCACAGTCCAGCTACGGCTCACCCGGGCACTCTGCGCCGTGCACCCCCGCCCGCGCAAGCCCGTCAGCCGCCGCCCGCGCAAGCCCGCCAGCCGCCGCCCGCGTGGGCCCGTCAGCCGACGGCGGCCACCCCCGGCCCGGTCGCCGGGTCCAGGGTGACGCTGTGCAGGATCCGGTCCCGATCCGGGCCGTCGGCCACGCTCACCACGAAGCAGCCCGCGCCGGGTCGCAGCAGGACGGGCACCTCCAGCAGCACGGCCCCCCGGACCAGCACGGCGGCGAACTCCCGGTCGGTCAGCCGGATGCCGAGGATGTGCCGGCGCACGTGCCGGCCGCCGGCCAGCAGCGCCGCCCGCCACGCCGCGGCGGCCAGCCGGGGCCGCCACGCCCGGCGCGGCGCCGACGCCCCCGAGGCGGGCCCGCCGATCAGCTCCCGGCGGCCCTGCCGCCAGCCGATGTCGACCAGCGTCGCGTACGTCGCCTGGTGCTCGCGGGGCACCTGGAGGCGGTGCAGCTCGTAGCGGCGGCGCAGGCCGCCGGTGATCACCTCGTGCCGGACCGGGATCTCCAGCCGGGCGAGGAG
>NZ_SMKJ01000409.1:0-4401 GCF_004348615.1 Micromonospora sp. KC207 | reverse complement strand
GGGCGGAGAGCGCGGAGGCGCGCGCGGCGGGGGTGGAGACGTCGGCGGAGGTGGCCATGCCCCGGTCCCGGGCGGCGGCGCCGCCTACGATCGGGCTCGCCTCGACGATGTCCTGGTCGGTGGCGTCGGCGATGATCACCGTGATGTTGTCCGGGCCACCGCCGCGCAGCGCGAGCTGGACGAGCCGCTCGACGCACTGCTGCGGGTCGGCGTACTCCCGCATGGTGTCGGCGATGGTTTCGGCGCTCACCACCCCGGAGAGGCCGTCGCTGCAGATCAGGTAGCGGTCGCCGGGGAGCACCTGCCGGACACTGTATTCCGGGTCGATGTCGCGCCCGTCGAGCGCCCGGGTGAGCAGCGAGCGCTGGGGGTGGCTGCTCGCCTCCTCGGCGCTGATCCGGCCCTCGTCGACGAGCATCTGGACGTACGTGTCGTCCTTGGTGATCTGCGCGAACTCGCCGTTGCGCAGGAGGTAGGCCCGCGAGTCGCCGATGTGGACCATGCCGAGCTTGGTGCCCGAGAAGAGAGTCGCGGTCAGCGTGGTGCCCATCCCCTCAAGCTGCGGGTTGGCGTCCACGGTGTCGCGGAGTTGCTGGTTGGCGGTGCCCACGGCCGAACGCAGCGCGTCGACGAGCGCGTCCCCGGGGACGTCTTCGTCGAGCGGCGCCATGGCACCGATGACGATGTTGCTGGCGACGTCACCGGCGGCCATGCCGCCCATGCCGTCGGCGACGGCGAGAAGCCGCGGCCCGGCGTAGACGGAGTCCTGGTTACCGTCTCGGATCAGACCGCGGTCGCTGTGGGCCGCATAGCGCAGGGTCAGAGTCATGGCCGTAATTCGAGAGAGGTGCGCCCGATACGGATCGGCACGCCGAGGGGGACGGGGGTTGGTCCGGTGACCTTAGCGCGATCCAGGTAGGTGCCGTTAGTCGATCCGAGGTCCTCGACGAACCACTGCCCGTCACGGGGCACGAGTCGGGCGTGTCGCGCCGAGGCGTAGTCGTCGGTGATGACGAGCGTCGAGTCCTCGGCCCGGCCGATGGTGATCTGCGCCTCGCCCAGGGTGATCCGGGTGCCCGCGAGCTGACCGGCGGTAACCACCAGCTGGTGCGCGGCCCTGCCCCGCTTCACCTTGGCCGGCTTGGCCTGCGGCTGGCCGGTCGAGGCGCCAACCGCCCGGGGCGCGGCCACCAACCGGCCCGACCGGGCACCAGCGAACAGGTCCCTGCGGATGACGCCGACCACCGTGAACACGAAGATCCACAGCAGGATCAGGAACCCGAACCGGGCGACGGTGATGACGAGTTCCGGCAAGGCGGATCAGCCGTCCACGCGGAAGGTCAGGGTGGTGGTGCCGAGCTGGATCATGTCGCCCGGGTTGAGGGCGACGGCGGAGACGCGCTGGCCGTTCACCATCGTGCCGTTGGTCGAGCCGAGGTCGGTCAGCACGACCTGGCCGCCGTCGAAGTCCAACCGGGCGTGTCGCCGGGAGATGCCGACGTCGGGCAGGCGCAGGTTGGCCTGGTCGCCCCGGCCGATCACCGTCGACCCCATCTGGAGCGGGTAGGTGCGGCCGTCGCCGGAGACCAGCCGGACGTTGCGCCCGCCGCCGTGCCCCGGTGGCGGGCCGTAGCCGCCGCCTTGGTCGTACGCCGGGTACGCCGGCGGGCCCACGTCGTAGCCGCCCTGGTCGTAGCCGGGAGCGGAGACCGGTGCCACGTCGCCGCCGGTGTAGACCTCGGCGGTGACCCGGAACATGCCGGTGTCGAGCCCCTCGCCGCGCTCGATCTCGACGATGACGTCGCCGTAGACCGTCCAGGCCTGCTCGCCGATGAACTCCGCCTGCGACTGGGCCAGCTCCTGGGCCAGCGCGGCGGCGTACGGCGCCAGACGGTTGTGGTCGTAGGGCGAGAGATCGATCACGTAGCGGTTGGGCACCAACGTGCGCCCGCCGGCCAGGATCGCCTTGTGCGCCTCGGCCTCCCGCTGCATGGCGTTGAGGATCTCCACGGGGTGGACCACCCCTTTGAAGACCTTGGCGAAGGCTCCCTCCACCAGGCCTTCCAGACGCTTCTCGAAGCGTTGCAGCACGCTCACCGGCTCCTCCTCGGGTCCCGAGGACATGATGGTATCCGGCCGGCGCGCGCGCAGCTCACACGCCGCTCGGCCGGCCGTCGCCGGCCCGTTCGAACGGGCCCTTTCCGCCGTGCTACAGTTTCGTCCGCCACGAACGGTAACCGGTCGCGGCGCAGACCAGGAACACCGTAGGATGTGCCGGGCCGCTGGGGACAGCCGATCCGGGCGGGCTAGAGTGTTCCGGGTCAAGCCACGGGGAAGTGGCGGAATGGCAGACGCGCACGGTTCAGGTCCGTGTGCCCGAAAGGGCGTGGGGGTTCAACTCCCCCCTTCCCCACCACAGTAAGGGCCCCGCGGCGATGCGGGGCCCTTCGCCGTTCACGGGCCCGGCGTCGCGTCCGGTGGGTGCCGGACGTCACGCTATGCTCCGATCGTTTCCCTGCCTCCGATGGACCAGGAGTGGCGTGTGAGTGTCGCGTTGGTGACCGGGTCGGGCGGCCTGATCGGATCCGAGGCGGTCCGGCACTTCGCCGGCCTCGGTCTCGACGTCGTCGGCATCGACAACGACATGCGGCGGGAGTTCTTCGGCGCCGAGGCGTCGACCGCGTGGAACGTCCGGCGGCTGGCCGAGGACCTGGGCGGCGCGTACGCCCACCACAGCATCGACATCCGGGACCGCGACTCGCTGGCGAAGCTCTTCGCCCGATACGGCCGCGACATCGCCGTGGTGATCCACACCGCCGCGCAGCCGTCGCACGACTGGGCGGTGCGGGACCCGTTCACCGACTTCGACGTCAACGCTGGCGGCACCCTCAACGTGCTACAGAACGTGCGTGAGCACTGCCCCGAGGCACCGGTGATCCACTGCTCCACCAACAAGGTGTACGGCGACCGCCCCAACAGCCTGCCGCTGGTCGAACTGGAGACCCGCTGGGAGATCGAGCCGGGGCACCCGTACGAGCAGGGCATCCGCGAGGACATGTCGATCGACGCCTGCCTGCACTCGGTCTTCGGCGCGTCCAAGGTCGCCGCCGACGTGATGGTGCAGGAGTACGGCCGCTACTTCGGGATGCGGACCGCCTGCTTCCGGGGCGGCACGCTGACCGGCCCGGCGCACTCCGCGACCGAGCTGCACGGCTTCCTCGGGTACGTGATGCGCGCCAACATGGAGCGTCGGACGTACAAGATCTTCGGATACCAGGGCAAGCAGGTCCGGGACGCGATCCACAGCTCGGACGTGGTGTCGGCGTTCGAGGCGTTCTTCCGCGAGCCCCGCTCGGCGGCCGTCTACAACCTCGGCGGCGGCCGGCACTCCAACACCTCCAACCGCGAGGCGTTCGCCCTGGCCGAGCAGATCACCGGCCAGGAGATGATCACCGACTACGTCGAGGCGAACCGGATCGGCGACCACAAGTGGTGGATCGGCTCGAACGAGGCGTTCCAGGCCGACTACCCGGGCTGGAAGCAGGTCTACGACGTACCGATGATCATGCGCGAGATCTACGAGGCCAACGTGGACAAGTGGGTTCCGGCGTCATGACCGACGGCAGCAAGCGCAACGTTCTCGGCGTCCTCGTCGACGCCACCGACTACGCCACCGCGACCGAGCGGGTGGTGGCGGCGGCGCACGAGCGCCGGCCGCTGGCGCTCACCGCGCTCGCCGTGCACGGGGTGATGACCGGGGTGCTCGACCCGGCCCACAACGCCCGGCTCAACTCGTTCGACGTGGTCACCCCCGACGGTCAGCCGGTGCGCTGGGCGCTGAACGTGCTGCACCACGCCGGCCTGGCCGACCGCGTCTACGGCCCGCTGCTGACCCTGCACGTGCTGCGGCGGTTCGCCGAGGAGGGCCTGCCGGTCTACCTGTACGGCTCGACGGAGGAGACGCTGTCCCGGCTGATCCCGGCGCTGGAGCGGATGTTCCCGGCGCTGAAGATCGCCGGGGTGGAGCCGTCGAAGTTCCGCGCCGTGCAGCCGGGCGAGGACGTCGAGATCGCCGACCGGATCAGGTCCAGCGGGGCCCGGCTCGTCCTGGTCGGGCTCGGCTGCCCCCGCCAGGAGGTCTTCACGTACGCGATGCGTCCGCTGCTGGACATGCCGATGATGGCGGTCGGCGCGGCCTTCGACTACCACGCGGGGCTGCTGCGCAACCCACCGCCGTGGATGCAGCGGGCCGGCCTGGAGTGGTTCTGGCGGCTCGGCCTGGAGCCGAAGCGGCTCTGGCGCCGGTACGTCATCCTCAACCCGGCGTACCTGGCCCGGCTGGCGGCGCAGAAGACCGGCCTGTGGAAGGCGAAGCCGCCCACCCCGGCCACCGAGCGCCCC
>NZ_SMKJ01000408.1:0-4407 GCF_004348615.1 Micromonospora sp. KC207 | reverse complement strand
CGGGCAGGCGGTCGAGCGCCTCCTGCCGGCTCACCACCGACAGCGCCCCGCTGGGTGCGCACCGGTTCAGGCCACCCGGCGTGCAGAACGGCGAGATGACCAGGTGACGAGTCCCCGCGAAGTCCGGCGGGCGGCTACCAGGCACCCCGAAGGCATGGAAGACCATGTCTCGGGCAGCTTCGGGTAGTTCCCAATCGGCGCGACGCAGGTCCTCGCACAGCGCCTCGATCGCCGCGTGCCGGGCGGCCGGTAGCGGCGTGACCGCCAGCCGCACCGCATGGCGCAGAAGGTCGGCCAGAGGCCGGTTGTCCTTCCTCGGGCGGGTGCCGGGCACGCCATCCAACCGAAGGCACACGTCCCAGCTACGACCCTTGGTCAGATTGCGGCTGAGCACCAGCAGCCGCAGCGACACCTCTCCGGTCGTGTCGTCGAGGAACCGCAGCGCCCACAGCTTGGGGTGGAACAGGTGACCCGGCTTGGGCCGGTGCACCTGGTGCACCATCGGCTCGACGAACGCCAACAGCGCCGACGCCCCTGACGGCACCACGATCTGCCCCGCCTGACAGAACACGTCGATCCGGTCCGCGCAGCGCCGTACACCCTCCATGACCGCGATCGGGTCCGCCGACTCCCGCAGGCCATGCGCGGCGAACGCCAACGGTGCGACCAGCAGACTCTCCAGATCCAGGGTGAACGTCAACGCCACGGCTCGGCACAACCGCGCCCCCGGAGGTGGGCGCAACGAGTCGAGCAACAGCGCGCGGGAGTCAGGCGCGAGCATCGGCAGCCTCCGAAGGACCCGCAGCGCAACCGTCGTGGATGTCGGCAAGGATCCGGCGAACCTGCGGCCAACGAAACACCAGCCGCCGACTGCCCGACGCGCCACTCCACGTACGCAACAACTTGTCGTTGACCAACCGCGACTGGCCCTTCTTCACCGAACGCTCCCGCTCGCTGACGAGGCCCCGCAAGGTCGAGTCGCCGGCGGCATCGCCAGCAGCCCCACTGGTCACCGCGTCGAGCCACCGCTCGATGAACTGCCGGGCCTTGACGTTCGTGCTGATCCGCGGATTCCTCTCGATCAGCCGCGTCCACATCCCCGACCTATCCCAGCCCTTGAGGCCCGGCTCCGCCGACACTCGACCGCTCCATTCCGACAGCCTGTCGCGGTAGCGAGCCGCCGGCTGTTCGTGCTCGGACAGGCCCGCCCGCTCGTACCGCTCGGCGACGAGCAGGTTGTACACAACGCCGCACCATGCATCGCCAGCGAGAAGCGCTGCGCGTCCCGAACCAGGGAACCGATCGTCTCCGGCGCGGCCAGCGCCACCGGCTCATCCCACGGCGCATCACCCTCCGACCCAGGGCGATGCGCGGGCTCAAGCAGGTACGCCAGCAGGGTGCCGGGAACCGCGTCGATGATCCGCTCGCGCAGCCAACGAGCCTCGTCCGGGAGTAACCTCAGCCCACCCTCGACCTCTTGCGGAAAGTTCGCCGGCGCCCCGGGCAGGGTCGGATGCCAGCTGCCGCGCGACCGCTCGGTCAGCTCATCAGCCTCGGCCAGCCGGGATACCAGCCGTCGGTCCGGTGCCGTGTCATCCTCACCGCTGCGGATGCCGTACTCCTGAAGAGCAACGGCGTAGATGTTCGAGGGCAGGGTGCGGACCTCGACTCCGGCACGCCTGCCGATCATGCCCTCCGTGTCTTCTCCGCGCAGCAGAGCGGCGATCACCTTCCGCTCGTTGCGGTCGACCCGCGCGGCGAGGCGGTCACCACGTAGCCCACGCTTTTGCGCCTCCTGGTAGCACCAGGGCACGATCAACAGGTAACGTGCCCGGTTCTGCAGGACCGACGTGCCGGGAAACAGCAGGTCGCTGAACGCGTCACGGACCTGACCGACGCCCAACTCGTCCCGGCTCTCCGTGTCGCTGAAGAGCTTGAGCAACTCGCGCATGCGTTGCTGATCCTCGCGAGACGTGTCCAGCCAACTCAGCCCCGAGGTCATGAGCGCCTCCCGCCCGCTCCGGTGATGTCGACAAGGTCGCTGAGCGGCCCCGTGGGCAGGGCGATCCAGCCCTCTACCCCTGCGACCTGCCGCTGCTCGTCGTCGGGTCGGATCGCCCTGCCTATGGCGGCGGCACGCGCGTTGAGGGCCGCGACGACGGCGTCGAAGGCGTCGTGGCTGCGGCGACACAGCGCCTCGAAAGCGCCCAGCTCGAGCCAGGGTGCGGCCGCGCAGAGCGCGGTCACGAGGTCGGCATGCTGCGTCTTCTGGCCCCGTCCCTTGTAACCGCGGTACGTCAACCCCCAGCGGCACAGAGCCGCGGCCGGGTACACCTCGACGATTTTGCCGTCGCCGCACCGGTCGACGTCATGGCCGGCGGCGGCCAGCGTCGCCAACAGCCCGGCGCACCGGAAAGCGGCATGGGCGATCCGGTCCGCAGCCACGCTGAGCGGAATGATGCCGGTCGTCTCGCGTACCACCTCGTCGGTCAACCGGTAGGCCAGACGACGCCGCCACCGTGCGGCATCGCCGTCGGCGATGGTGACGTGGCCGGACCGGTGGGCCGTGACGAGCGCGACGAAGGGTTCCGGCCAGCCGAGTGGGCAGTCCAGCCCGACCTTGTCCGCGTCCTGGCTGGCCTCGACAATCTGGGCGTCGCCGACGTCGAGGGCCACGTCTCGCACCACTGCGCGGTCCGACAGCCATTCGATGGTCGCCATCGCCGTACGTTTGTCCGCCGCTGCGAAGTCGACGCCGAGGGTCAGCACCGCAATACTCTAGGTGCCGCTCATGTGCCGAGAAATGGATCGACCGACTGTCGTTGTAGGACGTTCAGGTACGCGTGACCCCCCGGATCGGCGAGTGAGAGTGGCCCGGTCCGTGTGAGTGATTCTGCGCGAGCATGGCCAGGGCCTACCGTGAGTCCGTGGCCAGCTGGCTGTTGATGATCCCTGCGGTGTCTCCGTGGGTGCTCGCGCGCTATGGGACGGGGCCGGCGCGCGATGGACTGGGCCGGACGCCGTCCCGTGAAGCTGGGGCCTGAGCGTGAACAGATGGACTCACGTCACCCCGTTGGACCAGACGACTCAACCAAGATCAACGCTATCCGCACCTCCCGACCCCGGAGGACACCGTGACCTACGACAGCCGCCCCGACACCCTTATCCACAGCCTCCGCGTCGGCACCCTCATGGGCGCCCCGATCAAGGAACTGATCGCCCGGTCCACCCAGCACGACCTGTCCAAGCTTGAGCCGCCCGAGGTGGAGACGTACGACGAGTACGTGCCGAAGCTCCAGGCGGCCGAGTACGGCAGCGACGAGTACCGAGCCTGTCTTGCGGCGATGGGCGACGGCCTCGCTCACCACTACGCGCACAACGCGCATCACCCGGAACACCACGATCGTGGCATTAACGGGATGACCCTCGTGGACCTGATCGAGATGCTGGCCGACTGGCGAGCCGCGTCCGAACGGCGCGGCAGCGACCTCGCCGACAGCATGCCGAAGAGCTTCGAGCGGTTCGGCATCGACGCGCAACTCGCCAAGATCCTGACCAACACGGCCCGGCACTTCGGCTGGATCGCCGACGAAGCCACCCGCACCGACCGATAGGATCGCCGCGACCCACCCGCTGCATCTGCACGCCACCCGCACCGCCTGGGCCCTCCACACCGGCCCGCCAAGCGCTCGACGCTCACGTCGGCCGGGAAGCCCACACCGCCGTCAACGGCAGGACCGTGGCGGCCACCCTCGACGCCGCCCCCACCCTGCGGTCCCCGATTACGGCGACGGCCGGTACGCCAGCGGCGGGCATGGCGACCCCACCGCAGACACCCTCGTTGTCGGCCGCCTCTGACCCGATGGGCCGGCGGCACCATGGCCGACTGCATCGAACGCGAACATCAGTTGGATCGGCTCAACGGCGCTGATCTGAGCCTTGTCGCGGTTGTAGCTGCTGCGGGGGTAATCCCGCGGCGGATCGAACGTCGTCGGGTGACCGCTCGCGCCTTGGTGACGCGCATTTTGTCTCTCTCCTAGGTTGATCTTCGTTGATCGAATGCCTACGTAGCGTAGTCGCGGCCGCTGACAACTTCCGCTGCGTTTCGGACCTCTGGCGGCCGGATGCCTGGTGGGGCACCCCGCTGTGACGAAGCCCTGCGTAGCGGGCCGATGCCCGGAATCGGCAGGCCCGGCCTCGGAACCTCGTCAGTGTGACGCGACCATTCCCGTCGATCAACTCCGCGCATCAGTGGGTGCTCACCGGGTGCTCCGGTGCCAGGGACAGGCTCGCAACGGACGGACTGAGTGGGACACCGTCTTGAGGAAGCAGGGCCACGAACACGAAAAGCTGGACTTCAGCGACCGACATGGATTAAATGACTCGACCAAGATCAATCTCTTAATC
>NZ_SMKJ01000407.1:0-4470 GCF_004348615.1 Micromonospora sp. KC207 | reverse complement strand
GGCTCAGGGGCGTGCGGCGCCGGACACGGGCCGGCGGCAGTCGGGGAGTGCGGGGATGTGGCCGGCTGGCGGTGCGGTGCGACGACGGGTCGCGAACACACTGCCGCGCGCCGGTCGGCGACGATGGCCGTCGATGTGTGAGACGCCGTGCGTCATCGGGTCCTCCTCGGGTGTCCACGCCCTGGGGTCGTCCCGACGGCCGAAGTATCCTGGCTTCCGGATCGACGCTCACCCCCGGCCTTCCAACCGCAGACACACGGCCGTGACTCACGAGGGGGGATCGCTCCCCGGTGACAGTGGCGGGACCGCGCCGGAATCGCACCGGCTTCCTTCACTGCCGTCAGGCCGCGAATGCTGCCACACCCGACCGCCGCGGGTCAACGCCCGACGCCCGGCCGCCCGCCGCCCAGGTCAGCATCGACCAGCCGCGATGGGAGCGGAAATCGAGTGGTGCCACGTAATGTCGTGCGCCGATCGATTCGACTGTTCCGCGTTTCGTTTCCCGACCGGTCTGCCGCCAGGTTGGTTACGTTGCATCCGATCATCACCCGGGCAGGGCCTATGACGTCGAGGTCGACACCAGCCGCACCGAGTCGCTTGACTGCGCGCGCCATCGCGGCACACGTGATCTGATCACGCCGGGCCACCGCGGCGGATCGGTGGATCAACGCGCCGAAGCGGGGGTCAGCGTCCCCGGCGCTCCGGGTGCGCCCGGTTCCAGGCCCGCATCCGCTCCGGGTACCCGGTGCGCGCGGCCTCGTACAACGGCACGGCGTGCCGCTGGGCGATCTTCGCGGCGACCCGGGGCGACCCGGTCCGCCGCCGGATCCACTCCCCGTCGTGGGCGATCGCCAGCACCGTGGTGTCGGTGGCGGTGGTCTCCGGTTCCAGGTAGAACTCCACGCCCCAGCGGCTGCGGACGAACGCCTCCAGGGCCGCCAGGTCGTCCGGCGTGGCCTCGCGGTCGAGCTTCGTCGGGGTCCCGTCGGTGGCGCGCTGGCGCCGGCTGAACCAGCCCATGCCCGGCTCCTCTCCTCGGCGTACGGACCAGTGAAGCACCCCTGCCTGGCAACCTGCTGGGCGCGGGTTAAGAGGATGCTGACCATGGCCCGCCCGCCCGTACACTCGTCCGGTGGCGGCGTGGCGGACGGTGGCGGCGCGAGACAACGCCGACTGGTGTGATCTGGTCTGCCGGGCCCACGGCCTCGCGGGGGCGTACGACGCCGACGCCTGGTCGGTGCCGCGCCGCTCCCCGCCGTGGTATCCGGACGCGGTGACCCTTCGCCCCGGCGTGGACGCCGCCCGGTTGCTGGCCCGGATCGACACCGGGCCCGGGGCGTCGGTGAAGGACAGCTTCGCCGACCTGGACCTCGCCCCGTACGGCTTCCGGGTGCTCTTCGCCGCCGAGTGGATCCACCGGCCGGCCACGGCCGCCCCGGGCGGGGTGGCGCTGGCCCCGGTCGACTCGGCGCGGGGGCTGGCCCGCTGGGCCGCCGCGCACGGCAACGAGGCACTGTCCCGGCCGGCTCTGCTGGCCGACTCCCGGATCACGTTCCTCGCCCGGCACGACGGCGACGGGGCGCTCGCCGGCGGCGGCGTGCTCACCGACACCGGCCGGGCCGTCGGGGTGTCCAACATCTTCGCCTCGGACGGGGATCTCGCCGGGGTCTGGCGCGGCGTCGTCGCGGCCTGCCCGGGCCGGCCGCTGGTCGGCTACGAGCCCGGCGATGGCCTGCCGCCGGCCGGGGACGCGGGTTTCCGGCGCGTCGGGCCGCTGCGCGTCTGGCTGCGGCCCGACGCGCCGGACGCTGCGCGTCCGGCTGCGGGCGGCACCGCCGCCGGCACCCTGGACCCCACCGCCGGGGGCAGCTATCCCTGAGGAGCACGGGGCCGGTCACGTGCACCGGCCGGCGTGACCCTGCGTGACGATTCGCGAAGCACCGGGACCAGCGCGAGGGCGGGCACCAGCAGCAGCGGCACCGCGAGCAGGGCCCGCAGCGTGCCCACGTGGTCACCGAGCAGCCCGAGCAGCGGCGGGCCGCCGAGGAACGCCGTGTAGCCGATCACCCCGACAACGCTGACCCGGGCCGGCGCCCCGTCCTCTTCGTCGGCGGCGGCGCTGAGCCCCACCGGGAAGCCCAGCGACGCGCCCAGCCCCCACAGCGCGACACCGAAGATCGCCACCAGCCCGCTGCCGGCCAGCACGGCGAGGCAGGCGCCCACCCCGGCGAGCAGAGTGGTGCCGAGCAGCACCGGCACCCGGCCCCACCGGTCGATCGCCACGGTCCCTGCGGTCCGCCCGATGGTCATGCCGACCACGAACACCCCGAAAACGGCGGCGCCGGCCGCCTCGCTGAGCCCGTACCCGTCGACGAAGGCCACCGCGAGCCAGTCGTTGGCGCTGCCCTCGGCGAACGCCATCACCAGCACCAGCAGGCCGATGAGCAGGGTGCGCGGCTCCCGCCAGGCGGCGAGCAGCGACGCGCGCCGGGCTGCGGCCGTCCCCCCACCGGCCGGCGCGTCCCCGGCTTCGGGCAGGAAGGACCGGGCACCGAGCAGCGTACCGACGATCACCACCGCCGCGAGCACGCTCAGGTGCACGGCGACGGGCACCCCGACCCGCGCGGCCCCGGCGCCGAGCCCCGCGCCGGCCACCGAGCCGAGGCTCCAGGCCGCGTGGAACCGGGGCAGGATGGTACGCCCAAGCCGCCGCTCGACGGTCGTACCCTCGATGTTCATCGCCACGTCGCAGGTGCCGGCACCGTAGCCGAAGACGAACAGGCCGACGGCCGCCCCGGGCAGGAACCCGGCGAGCCCGGCGGACGTCCCGGCGACGATCATCCCGCCCGCGACCAGCGCGGCGCCGAGAACGACCGCCCTGGCCGCGCCGAGGCGCTGGGTCACCAGACCGGCCGTCGGCATCGCCAGCAGCGCGCCCAGCGACATCGACAGCAACAGCAGGCCGAGCCCTCCGGCGCTGAGGTCCAGCGCCTCACGGACGGCCGGCACCCGGGCGAACCAGGTGGCGACCGCGAGCCCGTTCAGGGCGAACACTGCCGCTACGCCGTTGCGGGCGGCCAGTACCGGGCGTTGCGCACCGGCCCGATCGGCACCCGGGCGGGCAGGTGGGGCGTCGGTGCTGCTCATGGGCGGCGTCCTCTCGGCTCCGGGCGTCGACCGCCTATTGGACACCCCCACGCGACAGGACCGATCACCACCCCCGCCCCTTACCACGATCCGGACGGTGACTCATCGGCAGGCGGACGGCGGGTAGTCGCGGGATCACACCGCCGGCAGTCCCAGCGCCTCGTCGACGCGGCCGAGCACGGCGGCGTCGTCGTCCACGCCCACCCCGCGCAGCAGGTCGATGGCGGTGGCCCGCAACTGGCCCACGATCATCGCCAGCGGCAGGGGCTGCCCGGAGGTGAACAACCTTCCGGCGACCCGGACGGCGTCCAGCGCGGCGGCCTCGGCACGGGCGGCGTGGTCGTCGGCGACGGCGTCGCGGCCGTCGAGGTCAGCGGCGAACGCCTCACCGGCGGCGTGCACGGCGTCGGCCAGGCAGCGCACCGCCGCGCCGAGTTCGGCCGGCACGGGGCTCGCCAACCGGGTGAGCGTCACCCCGGCCCGGGCCAGCACCCGCACGTTGCGCACGGCGTAGTCGATCTGCCCGATGGACGCGTCGACCGAGCGCAGACGGCCCATGTGCCGGCGGCGGCGCACGTGCAGGGTCAGCGCCTCGCCGGCGGCGAGCACCGCGACGCGCAGCCGCTCCACGCCGGCGTCCATGCCCCGCGCCCGGTCCAGGGCGGCCAGGGCGGCCTGCTCGTCGCCGGCGTCGAGCGCGTCGGCGGCCTCCCGCAGCAGCCCGGCGAGCTCCTCGAAGGTCTGCCGGAACTCGGCGACCAGCGGAGCCAGCGGGCGACGGGCGTCGACGAGCTGGCTGGCCACGAGGGCCACCGCCCCGCCGATCAGCGCGTCGACGAACCGGAACGGGATCAGCGACTCCGTCGGCGGGGCGACCACCACCAGGTAGAGGGCGGACACGGCGGCCTGCACCACGGAGATGCTGCTCGCGCCGATCGCCACGGCCAGCACGATGGTGAGCAGGATGACCGTGAAGACCGTCCAGGTCGTACGCGGCCCGAGGGCCTGCACCACCACGTCGGCGACGAGCACCCCGGCGGCGACGCCGAGCACCACCTCCACCGCCCGGCGCATCCGCTGCCCCCGGGCCTGCCCGAGGACGATGAGCGCGGCGGCCGGGGCGAAGAACGGCTGCGGGTGCCCGACCAGCCGGGTGGCCAGCACCCAGGCCACGGTGGCCGCCACCGTGCCCTCCACTACCGGCAGCCAGCCCTGCCTGATCCGTCCGGCGGCCTCCCGAAACCAGCTCCACCGCACCATCCGCCACCTCCCTGCCCGCGCGCCACCGCCCATGGTGCTCCGGGAGTGCCGGACACCCCCACC